>NZ_JBEPDB010000024.1:0-98750 GCF_040300025.1 Dactylosporangium sp. NPDC000555
GAGGGTCTCACAGGCCCGTTCGTAGGGCAGGTGCTGGTAGCCGACCAGATAGGCGCCGACCGCTCGTACCCGTGGTCCGTACCGGCGTCGGCGCGCCCACCCCGCCCGGCGCCGCAGCCATGGTGAGGGTCCCGCACCGGCAGCGGCGGTGCTCCAAGCGGTGTTCGGTCACCTGCAGGCGCACCTGCGGCAGGTCGAACACCTGCCGGGCCTCGACCGACGTCACCGGCGCCGACCGCAACGAGCGGCCGCAGCCGTCACACGCACCCGGCGCGTGCACGAGCACCCGATCCGGCGCTTCGACCTGCCGCAACGTGAACCCGGGCTCGCCGGGCCGCTTGCCCGCCGCCCGGCCTGAGGACTGCCGTCGTGACCGCGGCGGCGCTTGCACCGGCCCATCCGACGACGGCGGCTTCGACGACGTCCGAGAATCCTTGCGCAACAACGCTTCCAGCTCGGCGACCCGGCGGGTCAACGCCTCAATCCTGGCGTCCCGCTCCGCGATCATCGCGTCCCGCTCCGCGAGCGATGCCTCCAGCCGCGCAAGCCGCTGCAGCACCTGCACGACGGACGCCGAATCGGACACGCCGCCCAGGATGCACCAGAACACCCGCCAAGATCAAGAGCAGCTCAACCAAGAACCTGCTGAATGGTTACTCGCCACGCGACACGAGTTTTAGCCCGTACGGACGTACTGTTATTCGCTGCGGAACACTCTGAGCTGCAGCGTTACTACCACGCCTGGCACGACGCCGCGCCCGGATCGCGGCGCTCGGTCCAATCCGGAAACGATGCTGAGCTGCAGTTTCACGGTCACGACGACCGGCATGCCGCTCAGCGACCCCAAAACTCACCCCGCACTGCGCCGGCCACGAGCGACGGCCACTGTGGACGATCACGACACACCACCGACACGTACGGCCGTATTGTGATCTTGCCCCCACGACATCCCGCGCGACCGCCAGCGCCCTCCAGAGCAACAGCGCATCTAAGCTAAACCAAGCCTGCCAAGCTGGTCGCAACGCATGCCGAGGCTCAGAGCTCGGCCGCTGTCCGGCGCTTGATAGCACGGATCGCAGAGACCGCTACCGCTGCGATTTCTGGGTCGGAGATGTACAGACTCGGGCGACTTGCTTCCGTAGCTTCACGTCGGCATGCATCCGCATGTGCCCCCGGCCACGACGCGCCAGAAGCGCCCTGCCATGCCGCCGTTCGCGACGTGGCCACCAAGCGACGACTCTTTAAGCCCTGAACCGCACGGTCGCCAGCGGAAGCGTGCCCCGTTCACCGGGCAAGAGCTCGATCGGCGCCAGTGCGCTGGCCGCTGGCATCCACGGGTCAAGGATTTCGGCATGGATGAAGCGAGACCACTTGACCAGCCTTGGCCCGAAGCGCTGGGCTTGTGCCGTGCTTGCTCGTCGAGACACTTCGGGACCGCTGATCCTGTCAGCGTCCTTGGGCGGCCCGGTACTGGTCGATGATCTTTGCAGTGAAGCATGCACACGGCGAGCGCGTTGCCGCCGTCGCGCCTAGATCCGGTATCACAGCCGTCGCCTCGGCGAACCCCCTCGACTGCTGCGGCTTTGGCGATCCCAAGATCGGCGTGCGCCTGTCCGTCGTGACGGCCCGTTCGTGCGGATCAACCCGCTGGCGGCGTCTGCACCCTCGAGATGCTCCTGGCGCCGGCGTCTTTCTATAGCGACGAGTGCAACGCCGGTGAGAACGTCGACTTGGTCCGCAACTGGCCGGATGAGTATTCATTCATCCGCGTCGTTCGCCGCATCCATTGCCGAACGTAGTGAAGATAATGCATTCTGTGTGGCTGAATAACGGGGAGGCGTGCCTTGGAGTCGAGATCGACAACGAATGCTGACGTGCGGACACTCACCCGGGCACTTGTCACGCACCTGCTGGATCAGCTGCGCAGCCGCCGGACGATGGTACGTGACATCAGGCCGGACAAACCGATCTGGCTTCTCGAGGAGCTCCCACCAGGCGATACGATCATGCTCGCTGAACGCGAGTCTCCGGCCAGGCCGCCAACACTGCCAGATATTCTGCGCGGTCGCATCGACCGTCGCGATCTTACCCGCGTGGAGCAGCCGTGGCCACAGCTGCGGCCGGTGCGAGGTGAACCGTCGGCGCCGGACGCTGTCCACGACGCCTTCCAGGCCTGGTACGAACGGTGGCAACGGTGGGCTACCGACGAGCTGGACCACGACCGCCCTGGCCGCCGGGCACACTACGAACAGTTGCGCGACCTGCGACGCAGCGCTGCAGAGCAGCAGGAATCCCACGAGCTGGTACTGGGTGTGGGGTTGGTGAGTGCCGTCGACGCACGGGGCGATGCCGTGTGCCGGCATGTGCTGGTCTGGGACGTGACGATTGAGCTCGACCAGGGCACCGAGGCGTTGCGTGTGGTCCTGCCGCGCGGCGTGCGTCCTCGCGTCGAGGATCAGGAGTTTCTGTCGTCGGTCCACGGGTTCCGGCCACCGGGCGGTGGTTCGCCGTGGAAGGTTGTCGACGGCCCGGACGGCGGTCCGCTAGAGGCGACAACGGAGGCGTGGTTGGGCCGCTGGTGCGGTCGTGCCTGGTCCGTGCCGGTGAGGTTCGACGCACACGGCAGTGGCGATCAGCTGCCGGAACCCGCAGGCGCGGTCACGGTCACTGCCTCACCAGCGTTGATGCTGCGGCAGCGGGATAAGACTGGTCTGGAGGCGTTTTACGGGCGCATCGCTGAGGCGCTGGATCAGCCAGGTGCGGCTGTGCCGCTAGGACTGGCGCAGCTGGTTATGCAGCTGGACGCTGAGCAGCGGATGCATTGGCCGCGTGCCAAGCGTGACGAGCGGCCGTTGTTCCGCGACGATCCGTTGCTACCGTTGCCGGCCAACGAGCAGCAGTTGCGGATCATCGGGAAGCTCCGCGAGGACACCGGCGTCGTGGTGCAGGGCCCGCCCGGCACGGGCAAAACGCACACCATCGTCAACCTGCTCACGGCGTTGCTGGCCGAGGGTGTCCGCGTACTCGTCACCAGCGAGAAGGACGAAGCGCTGCGGGTCTTGCGGGACAAACTGCCAGAGCCCGTACGGCCGTTGTGCGTGCCGATGACCAGGTCCCGGGGTGGCGGTAGCGACGAACTGGATCGCGGTATCGCTGCCCTGACCGAGCTGGCCGCGACCGCCAGCGTCGAGTCGCTGCAGCGTGACATCGCACATATCCAACGCCAGCGTGATCGGGCGAAGAAACGGCTCGACGCCGTCGATCATGCGCTGCGTCTATCGCGGGAGGCCGAGCACACTAGGCACCCGGAGATCGCCCCTGGCTACGGCGGAACGCTGGTGGAGCTGGTGACGGCCATCAACGCCGGCCGGGAGAGGTACGCATGGATCGACCCGTTGCCGACTGATGCACCCGCCGAGCCGCCGTTGACCGGGCCGGACATGCAACGACTGCGCGCTCTGTTGGCAACCGCGACGCCTGAGCAAGCCAGACGGGCCGGTCAAGCAATGCCCGACCCAGCGCAGCTGCCGAGACCGACCGAGCTGCAGGCCGCGTTCGATGCACTGAACCAAGCGCAGCAGATCCTCGGCTCGCACCCGGGCCCCGATCCCGCTGGGCTCTCCCTGGCCCGGTTCACCGACGGTCTGATCGCGGCGCTGACCGTCGAGGTCAACGCCGCGGCGACGGTCCTGCGCAGGTCCGGACTCGTGGAACTCATCGACGACTGGCCGATCGACGATTGGCAGCGCAGAACGGCCGCGGCGATCCTGAGCCGCCGCGATCCGGCGTCCCTGGCCATGCTATTCGACGATGTCATGCGGCTCAGGCCGCTCATGGACGCCGCCTCGGCCGTCCTCGCCGCCCACGACGTCGAGCTCGACGCCGGCACGCCACCGGGGCGTCTGCTCGGCCAGGCCAAGCGGTTGCGGACGTACGTATCGCGGGGCGGCCGCATCCGCCGCTTCCGGCCGGCGCAGGCCCAGGCCGATGCCGCCGAGCTGCTCGAGTCGTGCACCGTGGACGGGGCTCAGCCGCACACCACCCGGGAACTGACCGCTCTGATCACCGTCCTGCAGGCCGATCAGGCCGTCACCGCGGTTCTCGATGACTGGTCGAACTGGACCGATAGCAGCGCGCAGCCAGCCGGGGGCTCCCTGCGACGGCGCTTCGCCCGGGTGCACGACCTCGCCGGCGGCATCAGCGCCTTGCGCAAACTCGGCGACACACGCGACACCATCGAGCATCTGCTGCACCGGGCCGACATCCCGTTCACCATCCGCAGCATCCACGACTGGGATCTGCTCGTTCGCGTCGTGCGTAGCGCTCCTACCGTCATCGCCGGCCACCAAGCCGCGCAGCAGCTGGACCGCCACGTCGCCGGACTCGCCAGCTTCTCGCTGCGGCCCGACGCAGCCCCGGAGACCGGCGACCTGGCAGCAGCGCTGCGCGGACGCGACCTGGCCGGCTACGCCAATGCCTTCAACGCGCTCGAGGTGGCATGGGACGAGCGGCGGGTCCACGAGGAGCGCAGCACACTAGCCGATTGCCTGGCCGGAGCCCACCCGGCACTCGCCGCACAGTTGCAGGCCACGGTCGGCGACGAGGCCTGGGCCGACCGGCTCGACGACTTCGAGTCCGCCTGGAACTGGGGCCGGGCCGTCATCTACCATCGTGCGGTCCGCGAACACGGCCCGGACGAACACCTTGAGCATGTCGTGGAAGAAGCCGAGCAGTTCCTCGGCCGGCTCACGACTGAATTGGCCTCCAAGCAGGCCACGCTGCGGTGGCGGGAACGCCTCACACCCCACCAACAGCAGGACCTGCAGTCCTACCGCAGCTTCATGCGCCGGGCCGGCAAAGGCAAAGGCCCGCACAGCGCCGCGCACCAGGCCGCGGCCCGCGACGCCATGCAGTCGGCGATGCACGCCGTGCCCGCGTGGGTGATGCCCATCAGCCGGGTCGCGGAGGTCCTCCCGCCCGACCCGGACTCGTTCGACGTCGTCATCATCGACGAGGCCAGTCAGGCCGAAGTCGACGCACTCTTCTTGCTGTGGCTCGCCCCGCGGGTCGTGGTCATCGGTGATGAATACCAATGCGCGCCGGGCCAGCGCAAACCCGACGCGATCCGAGCCACGCAACTCAGTCTGAACCGGCACCTCGCCGCGATGGACCTACGGCTGCGGCACGCCTTCAACGCCCAGTCCAACCTCTACGAACTGCTGAGCACCCGGCTGCCGGACCAGATCCGCCTGACCGAGCACTTCCGCTGCATGCCCGAGATCATCGGCTGGTCGTCGCAGCGGTTCTACGAGCCGAACCTGATCCCACTGCGGCAATTCGGTGCCGACCGGCTCGACCCGCTGCAGGTGGTCCCGGTCGCCGACGCCGATTTGGAGGGGGCAGGCGCGACGCTGCGCAACCCGACCGAGGCACAGCAGATCGTGGAGAAGGTGTCGGGTATGGTCGCCGACCCGCGCTATCAGGGCAGGACCATCGGCATCATCGTGCTCCACGACTGCCGGCAGAAGGCGTTGCTCGACCAGATGCTGTCGCAGCGGCTCGGCGCCGCCGACATGGCCAGATTCAAGATCCGGGTCGGCTCCCCCACCGACTTCCAGGGCGCCGAACGCGACGTGATCCTTCTGTCGATGGTGGTGACCGACGCCTCGCAGGCCATCAACGGTCCGCAGGTGCAGCGGCGTTACAACGTGGCGGCCAGCCGCGCCCGCGACCAGATGTGGCTGTTCCACTCCATCCACCCGGCGCGTCGGCCGAGCAGTGGCATGCGCTACGAACTGCTGCACTACATGGAACAACCGCCGGAAGACCTCAACGCCGACCCCGCGCTCGACCTGGTGCCAGCACAGCGCTTGACGCCGCCGTTCCGCTCGCCGCTGCAGCAGCAGGTGTTCCTGAAGCTGCGCCAGCGCGGGTTCGCCACACTGCCGAACTACCCGATCGCCGAGCACACCATCGACCTCATCGTCGTCGGTGACAACGCCCGGCTCGGGGTTGAATGCGATACCCCGTCCGCCACGACAAGCTTCGAGGAGATCGAGCGGGCGTTGCAGCGTGAACGCGACCTGCGCCGCGCCGGATGGGTCATCGTCCGGATCCGGCACAGCGAATACCTGCTAGACGCCGACGCCGCTCTCGAGCCGCTCTGGCAGCGGATCGAGGACCGAGGCATTAGACCGCGCCCCCTTCCGCGGCGCAATGCCACCGCGCCAGACCTTGTGGGCATCGACGACAGCGATCCATACCCGGCCGATGAAGTAGACGACGACGTTTCCCTGTCGTAGGAGGCAGCATGCTGGAACAGCTCGACGACAACACGGTAGAGGAGATCGCCCGGATCGCCTGCGGCGGCGAGGGCTATCCCGTCTACCGCCGCGGCGCGGACCTGCCCAAACTGTTGCGGCAGTCCGGCTGGCAGGACGTGCCGGACTACCACGGCGATCAACGCCGCGCCTGGCTAGTCGAGCAGCTGCTCAGCCGGCGCAATGAGCCCAGCGCGCTCGACGCGGTGGTGTGCCGGCTCGCCGACAACCGCGAATACGTGGCCCGCAACGAACCGCTGGCAGCCGCCGAGGTCGCCGCGAAACTCAACCAAATCCTGGTCTTCGAAGGGTTCGAAGTCGCCCACCACCGGGGCCGGCCAACCGTGCGCCCATACCGGCCCGAACCCGAAACCGCGCCGGGCGAGCCTGGGGGCTCGCTTCACGTCGCCATGACCGACCTCGTCAGCGACCCAGCGCTCGCCGAAGTGTTGCAGGGACGCCTCGACGAAGCGCGCATCTGCGATCGCAACGGAGCGTTCGCAAGTGCCATCATCATGCTCGGAAGCCTGCTCGAGGGGGTCTTGCTCGACGCCGCCATGACCCGCCTGCCCGAACGCGAACGTCCAGCCGGGCGGGACTTGGCCCTTCAACGTTTGATCAACCTTGCGCACGAGCACAAATGGATCCAGGCCGACGTCCACGGCTTCGCCGACAAGCTGCGCGAGTACCGCAACCTCGTCCACCCGAACGCCCAGATCCGCAAAGGACACGCACCCGACCGCGACACGTTGAACATGTGCTGGCCGGTCATCAACGCCGCACTCAACGACCTGGCCGCAACGAGCATCGCCCCCTGACACGCTTCGGAGGATCTCGATACATCCCCAGCCGGACAACGGGGCTGTCGTTCGCCCAACGCATCCGCATTGCGTCCGCACGTCGGTGGCTGGATCCGGTGGCGTCAAGATCGGTGTCGCCACGAGCCTGCGCCGCGCCGACTTTGACACCGCCCGGGTCTTCCCAGTCCCCGGCAACGCGACGCAGTTCCCGCTGACCGATGGCCAACGGGCAACCCTCGCATACTTCGCGCCGCAGCGAACTGACGCTCTAAGATGATCCGGTACGCGGACATGCCGCCGAGCGAGCACGTTGGTACGCCGATGCGTCGGTTACCGTCCGTCCATGGCCGTCCTCAGGGGCGCGATCATCCTGTCCGGGCCGATGTGCGTGCTCTGTGCGAGTCGCACGCCACGCCTCGAGCGTTCGCTGCGCCTGTCATGCACGAGCGCCAGGCATACTCGTGCTGTGGCAGCACGAGTGCGCACCCAGCCCTGGGCTCCCTGCGCAACCGACGCGAACCTCCGAACGCCCCCAACCTCTGTCGGACCGGGAAACTGTCCACCCGGCGGCGACCTCGATCTCCACGTCGGCTGGGACCGTTTCGAGAAGCTCATGTTGGATCTTGTCCAGCGTGTCCTAGGTATGCGCGGCGTCCGGTTCCGCCGCTACGGAACACTTGGCCAGAAACAGCATGGGATCGATCTGGCCGGCCGGAATCCCGACGGCGCCTATGTGGTCGTGCAGTGCAAGGACTACAAGTCCTTCACGAAGGCCGACCTGCGCAAGGCCGTCGCCGCTTCTCCTCGACGCCGAACGGCAGGCCGCGGCGGGCGAACAGCTCGGCCTCGGCGACGCTCCAGCCGGGTTCGGTTTCCACGAGCAGGCCGTGGCAGTCGAACACCACCCCGTCCGGCGTCCACGACCCGAACACGTCGGCGGCCGTCGGCACGGTCGCGGGCTGGCCGGTCACGGACGCCCGATCAGCAGGCGCAGCGACCCGGCGAACATCGGCTGGGTGCGCAGGTGGCCGTGGCGTTCGTCCCACGTGCCGGTGTCGAGGTCGCGGCGCAGGTGCTCGACCGCGCGGGCCTCAGTGGCGTCGTCGACGAACGTCCACGCTGACTGCGACCGGCGCACTGCGGGGTCGAGGAACCGTTCGGGGCGGGCGTAGAACGCCTCGGTGAACCCGTCGACGCAGTCGATCGGGACCGGCACGTCCTGGATGTCGCAGCGGGTGCCGATGTGGGCGGCGATGAGGTTCAGGGGTGGGTAGCGGCGCCGTTCGGCGGCGATGAGCTCGGGTGCGTACTCGGCGAGCCAGAGCAGATCGAGGGCGTCGCCGTCGAAGGTGAGCACGACGACCGGGCCGCGGGCGACCCGCCGCAGCTCGCGGAGCCCGGCGACGGTGTCCGACCACTGATGCACGGTGACGCAGGCGAGGGCGGCATCGAAGGTGTCGTCGTCGAACGGCAGCAGTTCCGCGGTCGCGTTCAGGGCGGGGACCCGGCCGGGCGGGCGCTGGGCGCGCATCGCCGGGGACGGTTCGACGGCCACGACGTACCGGTCGGCGGGCTCGTACGAGCCGGCTCCGGCACCGACGTTGATGACCGTGCGAGCAGCGCCGAGAGCGGCGTGGACCTGGGCCTCGATCCGCGCGTCGGTGCGGCGCGCGGTGGCGTAGCCGTGGCCGTGGCGGCCGTAGTCGACGTCTCCGGCGGTCATGCGCGGCTCCTCCTGTCGCTGATGGTCACGGCTGGAGGCGTTGCGCCGTCCAGCCGCCGGGGTGGCGGTCGTAGCGAAGGCGGCGGTGCAGCCGGTCGACGCTGCCGTGCCAGAACTCGATCGCGGCCGCCTCCAGGCGGTACCCGGCCCAGCCGTCCGGGCGGGCGATCGACCCGCCGGTGGCGAGGAGGTCCGCGGCGCGCTGCCGCAGGGCGGCCTCGTCGTCGAGGGGTGTGCTCTGCCGGGACGCGGCGGTGGTGGCCTGCGCAGCGGCGGGGCGCTCGGCGAATAGGACGTCGGACTCGCCGGGCGGCAGCTGGCGGACGGGTCCGGCGACGTGGATCTGCTGGAGGGTCTCGCGCCAGTAGAACGTCGCCGACGCGTAGGGGCGGGCGGCGAGGTCGGTGCCTTTACGGCTGCCGGTGTGGGTGGTGAACACCAGCCCGTGTTCGTCAAGGTCCTTGAGCAGCACCACGCGGCTGGACGGCAGGCCGGCGGCGTCCGCGGTGGCCAGGACGATCGCCTGCGCCTCCCGGACTCCGTACGCGACCGCGGCGTCGAGCCACGTGCGCAGCAGCCGGAGCGGGGCGGCGGGCGGTTCGTCGAACTCGGGCAGCACCAGCGTGGCGTCGCCGGTCAGCGTGTCGGCCATCGCACCGTCTCCCCCGACTGTCGATCACGACCGTTCTGCTGCAACGGTAACGACCGCACCGACTACGCCGCGACCCGTTTGCGGGGTCGGCTGCGCCACACGAACCTGCACCCGCCGGTCCAGGTTCGGCCCAGCCTGTTCGAAGTCAGGCGGTCGCGCTGACGTACACCCAGGCCCGAACGCCGGATGCGAGGGACACCAGGATGCGGTGGTAGTCGTCGACCTCGTAGCCGTCGGCGGCGACGAGGTCGTCGTCGGTCACCTCGAACACCACACCCGGCACCTGGTCGGCGTCGTCGCCGGTGGCCACGACGATCGGGTGGTGGGTCTCGCCGCTGACGGCGAGGACGTCGGGGTCGGTGATCTCCAGGAGGCGGGTCGCGTAGCCGGGCAGGGCGTCGGCGCGGCCGGTGAGCTCGCGGCCGAAGTTGGCCCGCTGGACCGCCGGGTCGCGCAGCGTGCCGTAGGAGAAGAGCAGAGGCATACCCGCGATCTTGCAACCCCGCCGAAGCTCCCGGATCCGGCCCCCGGGCCGCGTCTCGGCTTCTAGGATCGACGAGACACGATGCGCAGCGCGCACCGGGTGCGCGACGCGACAGGCCCGCCGGATGGCCATGGCCACCGCCTCAACGAGGAACAGCCATGCGTTTCTCTGCGCGCCGCCGTCTCACTATCCTGGCCGCCGCCGTCCTCGCCGCGGTCGCGCTGACCGCCGGGTCGGCCAGCGGTGCGCCGAGCACCGGCCAGGCACCGTCCACCGCGCGGCACCGGGCGGTCCTGGTGGTGGACGGCGCGGTCGCGCACCGGCTGCGGCTGAACCTGGCCGACCTGGCGGCGCTGCCGCAGCAGACGATCACGGTCACGTTCCAAAGCGGTGCCGGCCCGCAGACGCACACGTACACCGGACCTTTGCTGCTCGACGTGCTCGGCCAGGCGCAGCCGCGGTTCGACCCGGCGGTGAAGAACGACAAGCTCCGCCACGTGGTCACGGCGACCGGCAGCGACGGCTATCAGACTGCGGTGGCGTGGGGTGAGTTCGACCCGGACTTCGAGCACAAGACGATCCTGGTCGCGGTCACCGAGGACGGGACGCCGCCCGCCGACGGTCTGCCCCGCCTCGTTGCGCCCGGCGATCAAAGGCGGCCGGTACGTGTCGAGTCTCATCCGCCTGCAGCTGCACCACTGACGGCCCGGCAGAAGTTCCGGCGGGTACGGTGCTGGCATGAGCGGGGTTGAGGTCGTTTCCGAGCAGGAGCGGGCGGCGCGGCTTCTGGCCGCGGAGGTGCGTGCGCTGGAGCTGTTCGACGAGGTGGAGCGGCGCGGTCTGGTCGCGGCCGGACGGCGGGACCGGGAGGTCAGCGACGCCATCCGGGACCTGGCCGGCGAGCTGTTCGGCGTGGACCGGTTCTGGCACAAGCGGATCGTCCGCTCCGGCGAGCACACCCTGCGCCCGTACGCGGACAACCCGCCGGACCGGGAGATGACCGCGGACGACATTGTGTTCTGCGACTTCGGGCCGATCCTCGACGGGTGGGAGGCCGACCTCGGGCGCACGTTCGTCCTCGGCGACGACCCGGCCAAGCACCGCCTCCGCGACGACCTCGCCACGATCTTCGCCGCCGGGCAGCGGCACTTCCTCGACCACCCGGAGATCACCGGCGGGCAGCTGTTCACGCACGTCGAGACCCTCGCCGCGGACGCCGGGTGGGAGCTCGGCGCGGCGTTCGCCGGGCACCTGGTCGGTGACTTCCCGCACGAGCGGATCGACGGGGACAAGGTGTCCCTGTACATCACGCCGGGCAACGACCTGCCGATGCGCCGCCTCGACCCGGGCGGGAACCTGTGCCACTGGATCCTCGAGGTCCACCTCGTCGACCGCGGCCGCGGGTTCGGCGGCTTCTACGAGCAACTCCTGGACCTGCAGCACACGGCGGGCTGATTGCTCACAGCCGCTGTGGCGGGGTCGAGAGCGGTTGGTTGCGCCGGCGAACCACGAACGGCACGGCGGCGACACCCGGCTGCGGTTGAGTGGCCGGTATGTCCGCGACAGCGACGCCGGTGATCACGCCGCCACCGCACCGGTCCGCGGCCGGTCCGGCCGGGGTGTCCTGGGCGCGGGCGTATGCGACCGCGAGGGAGGTCGCGGTGGTGCTGCCGCCGGTGCGCCGGCCGGTCGCCGATGCGGTCGGGCAGGTCCTCGCGGAGCCGGTCGTCGCGGCCGTGGCCGCGCCGGCGTTCGCGGCCGCGGCGATGGACGGCTACGCTGTGGCCGGGTCCGGCCCGTGGCGGATCGTCGGCCGGGTCCTGGCCGGCGGGCCGGCGTTCGCCAGCCGGCTCGGCGGCGGCGACGCGGTCGAGATCGCCACCGGTACCCGCATGCCAGACGGCGCCGACGCGGTGCTGCCCTACGAGCGCTGCGACCGCCGGGACACCACCGTCAACGGGACCCGGCCTGCGAAGACCCACATCCGCTGCGCCGGTGAGGACGCGCGGCCCGGCGACCTGCTGGTCCCGGCCGGCCGCCAGGTCACCCCGGCGGTCGCCGCCCTAGCCGCGCAGGTCGGCGTCGACGAGGTCGAGGTCCGGCCCCGCCCGGCGGTCGACGTCATCGTCACCGGCGACGAGGTCGTGCTGTCCGGGACACCCGGCCCGGGGCAGGTCCGCGACGCGTTCGCGCCGCTCCTCGCCGCGGTCATCGCCCGGGCCGGTGGCCGGCTCGCCGGCTACCACCACGTCGCCGACGACCCCGGCGCCTTGCGCAAGACATTCGGCTCCGCGGCCGACGTCGTGGTGGTCACCGGGTCGTCGTCGGCCGGCGCCGCCGACCACCTCCGCACCGTCCTGGCCGGGCTGGCCGCGACCTGGCACGTCGACGGGGTCGAATGCCGGCCGGGCCACCCGCAAGGCCTCGCTGTGCTGGCCGGCGGGCGGCCGGTCGTCAGCCTGCCCGGCAACCCCTACGCCGGGCTCGTCGCCGCGCTCACCCTCCTCGAACCGGTCGTCGCCACCCTCGCCGGGCATCCCCACCGGCCGCTGCCGGTCCTGCCGGTCACCGGCCCGGCCGCCGTGTACCCCGGCGGCGCCAGGATCGTGCCGGTCCAGACCGACGGCGACGGCGACGGCGCCCGGATCGTGCCCGGCGCCCGCTCCGGCAGCCTCCGTGCCGCCGCGACCGCCGACGCCCTCGCCGTCCTCGACCCGGCCTGGACCACCGGCGCGCCGGCGCCGCTGCTGCGCCTGCCGTGAGCTGACCCCACGATCCGGCCAGTTGCGGCCGGGATCGCGCACCCATACCGCTATGTCAGCCGTCAGTCGCCCTACTCGACGCAGCACGCGACGAAGGGAGCCGAGTTCCCACGAGTCGTCGTGATGCTTGATGACTCAGAAGGGCCGTTCCCGGGCTACTCGTACGACAAGCTTCTCGGACTCGCGGAGCTGTCCGCGAAGGATCACGAGAACACAGCAAACGGCAAGGACAACGCGGTCGAGCGAACCCGGCGCCTGCTGTATGTCTGCGGCTCACGTGCTCGGGAGGAACTCGCCGTCGTCATCTACGCAGACAACGTCGAATCAGCGATCCTGTCCCGCAAGGTCACCAAACTGACGGACCGACCGCTGACGCTGAACGAGATCATCAATGAGATCGCGGCGCCTCCCCCGGGACATAGGCCATGACCAGGCTGCCAGTTGCGGTCTCCCGAATCTAGCCACCTTTCGCAAGTGTCCCTTGTAGACGGTGCTGCCGATGCCGCCTGTCGGCAGACTCTCGAAGTGACGCACTTGGCAGTGCCGTGGAGTCGAGACAATCACTCGATATGGGGTTCCCCCGATGGTCGGAAACGCCATTGTGGTTCGTGCCGGGCAGCGGTCCCATGAAGAAAGAGGGCCCACCTCAGGGCCTTACCGCAGTGGGCGGCGGAGGTTGTCATGGCCGATGTCGATGTGATCGTACGAAACCCGATAACCGGGTTGTTCGGGTTCCGGCTGGAGCTCGGTCGTGACCGTACCGGAGCGCGGATGCAGGCCAGACGGGGCGGGTTCGTCACGGAGCAGACCGCGCTGGCCGAATACCGGCGGCTGAGCCGGCAGCGTGACGCGCAACGACCCCGGCCCCGGCTATCCGACACGGTGCAGACGCTGTGCGAGGACTGGCTCACCGCCCGGACGTAAGAACTGCAGCCGAACACGGTCTACAACTACCGCTGCCTGCTCAACTTGATCTACCCGTATGTAGGCCGGGTACGAGCATCGCGGCTGAGCACCCGGATGACCGAACGCGCCTACCTGCAACTGGAGACCGCTGGCTATTCACGCACCACCTTGCGGACGTTGCATCTGGTGCTGGCCAAGGCGTTCGGCGAACAGACCGGCCGAACCCTAAACGCGCACAAACCACGGGAAACCGACGATCTGCGCCCGGTATGGACCCTGGCCGAAGCCCGAACCTTCCTCGACCATATTGCCGGTGACCGGCTGTACCCGCCGTGGCGGCTCCTCCTGACGACCGGTCTGCGCCGCGGCGAACTGTGCGGCCTGAAGTGGTGCGATCTAGAACCGGACCTCGCCACCCTTACCGTCCGCCGGCAACGAGTCGTCGAGGACCCCACCAGCCAGGTGCGGGACAAGCCGCCCAAGTCCCACAACGGCACCCGCAGCCTGCTCCTCGACCCGATCACCCTCACCGCCCTGACCAACAGCAGACCACGAGCGAAGACCGCACTCGTCGCCGGATACATGTTCACCGGCCGCCACGGCCAGCCACTGCGGCCGGACAACGTCAGCAGCCGATTCAACCAACTCGCCACCGCCGCCGGAGTCCGCCCGCTCGGACCCCACCAAATCCGCCACCTCCTCGCCTCCAACCTCCTCGACCTCGGATACGGCATCCCCGAAGTCGCCGAACGCCCCGGCCACGACCCCGCAACACTGCTGCGCTACTACACCCGCGTCAACGCCACACGCCGCCGCCAAGCCGCCCACGACCTCGCCGGCCTCATCACACCAGCAGCCGTCACCCACCTCGACACCGCAAACCGACCACCGAAACCAGCCTGAAGATCGACCCGACAGGCGCCCTCGCCTATGCCTGCAAAGTCCATCGTGGACGCGCCATCACGAACCGCACTTGACCCGAGGCGCTAACAAACGCGCTCACAGCGGAGATCAACTCCAGGTAGACGTGGCATCATCACGCAGCACCGGTCAGCACACAGACGTGCTAATATCGGCACCACACTTGGATGTGGGGATATAGGCCGACACGAGGCAACACTCCATAGTGGATCCGGTTCAATCCCCCCTGGGGGTCAAGGGGTCGTGGGTTCAAACCCCGCTGTCCCGACAGAGCAAAAGGCCAGCTCAGCTGGCCTTTTTTGTTGACGCAACTCGATGCATCAATCACCATGCGACACGAGTTTCAGCCCGTACGGGCGTACTGTTAGTCACCACGGAACGGCCTGACCTACGGCTCGACCCACCACGTGCGACACGCTGACGCGCAGCGCACACCCGCCCCGAAACACCGTTGAGCTGCAGTTTCACGGTCACGACGACCAGCACGCCGCTCAGCGACCCCAAAACTTGCCCCGCGCCATGAGCGAGGTCCACTGTGGACGATCACGACACGCCGCCGACACGTACACCCGTACTGTGATCACCAGAAACAGGCCAGACCGCATCCGCTGCGCACCAGTACAAGATCCACGGTCACTCCTGGAGATCGCCAGCGCCGCACAAGGTCACCCCACGCACTCGTACCGCCCCTCGCGGCGCGTCCGCAGCCCGGCCGCCGGTGTCGTGACCAGCCCCGTCGCGAGCTCGCTGCGTGCAGGGATCTGTCATGGTTCACCGACGCCGACGCCGACGCCGGCAAGGTCGCCACCGCCTGCTGGGGCTTAGCCTCAATCCGTGGACTGGATCGGTCCGTGATGCCCGGTAACGGCGTGGAGCTTGACGAGAGTGTCCTCTGAGCTGCGATGATCGGGTTGTCGAAGGGATGACCAGACACGACTCGGGCGGACACTCTCGGTGCAAGCACCTCACGCCTGGCGCGACGACAGCGCGGTGTTCGACGAGGACCAGGGCGAAGAACGTCAGGATCTCGTCGAGCAGCCGGCCTTGACGCGCTGCTTGGCGACGTTCGCGCCGAGTGAGAAACCCATCGGGTCGCTGTCCCGGCCCTTGGCAGCGGTGCAGCTGCGGCCCGTCCAAGCTCAGCAGACCAGCTGCCACCTTACTGCAGCTGCACGCCACTTATGATGGCGCGATGTCGCTCGCAGTGCGCTGGACTCGGCTGCTGATGGTGGTATCGGCAGCCGGCTTTACAGGTGCGGCCTTCGCAATCCGCGCCACGATGGACGGGCCCATCGAACAGTACTCAGGCGCCGCCTTGTCCGCGGCCATCGTCTACACGATAGTGATCTTCATATGGCCGCTGATCTCCCCACTGGCCGCCGGCAGCGCCGCGATCGCATACTGCTGGTTCATCGAGTTTGCACAGCTCACCCCCATACCCGCGGCACTCTCCCAACGCAGCTGGCTCGCGCGCCAGCTGCTAGGCGCCCAGTTCGACCTGATTGATGTTTCCTGGTACCCCGTCGGGGTCATCCCATTGGTCGCCGCGCATTGGTTCCTCCGTGCCCGCACACGTTCCCAAACAAACCCGACACCCGCTGAGCCTTAGGAATCCGTGGACGGAGATCGGTCCACTGTGGTCGGAAACGGCGTGGGGATGCGACGAGAGTGCCCTACCGGCTGGGATGATCGGGTTTGCCTAGAACCTTGATCAGACCGGCTCGGAAGGACACTCTCGGTGCAAGGATCGCACACCTGGCGCGGGGACAGCGCGGTATTCGACGAGGGCAATCTCGTGTCGCACGCAGGCCTCGTCCCACTGCTGGAACTGGCCCAGCAGACGAGACTGTCACAGTTGCTGGACGAGCACGTACGGTTCGTCGATGAGCGGATCAAGTCCGGGGCCGCCAACGCGACACCGAAACTGACCTCGATCATTGCCGGGATGGCCACCGGCGCGGACAGCATCGACGACCTCGACGTCATCCGTGCCGGTGACGGGCAAACTGTTCAGCGGCGTCTACGCCGCCACGACGTTGGGGATCCTGCTGCGGGAGTTCACCCACGGCCACACCCGGCAACTGTCGGCTGTGTTGCACCGGCACCTGCTTGCCCTCGCTTCGCGCACGCCGCTGCTGGCCGGCATCGACTTGCGCGTCTTCGTCGACATCGACTCGCTGCTGCGCCCGGTGTACGGCCACGCCAAGCAGGGCGCCTCGTTCGGCCACACGAAGATCGCGGGCAAGACCGTGCTGCGGCGTGGCCTGTCCCCGCTCGCAGTCACCATCAGCACCCCGCAAGCGGCGCCGGTGCTGGCCGGGGTCCGGCTGCGGGCCGGACGTGCCGGCTCCGGCAAGGGCGCAGCCAGCATGGTCAGCGAAGCGCTCACCACCGCGGTGGCGGCCGGCGCGGACCCGGCAAACATCCTGGTGCGCGGCGACTCCGCGTACTGCTCCGGCAAGGTCGTCACCTCTGTCGTCAAGGCGGGAGCGCAGTTCTCCCTCGCCATCGCCCGCAACTCCGCCGTCGACGCCGCGATCGCCGCCATCAACGACGAGCAGTACACGCCGGTGCGCTACCCCGGCGCGGTCATCGACCCGGACACCGGTGAGCTGATCTCCGACGCTCAGGTGGCAGAAACGCCGTACACCGCGTTCGCCGGCACCCGCCACGAGACCACCGGCTGGCTCGTCGCGCGCCGCGTGCTGGACGCCAACACCCAGGACCCGCTGTTCCCGGTCTGGCGCTACCACCCGTTCTTCACCAACACCACCGAGCCGGTCACCGACGCCGATCTCACCCATCGCCAGCACGCCATCTGCGAGACCGTCTGGTCCGACCTCATCGACGGCCCGTGGGCCCACCAACCCTCCGGCTCCTTCGGTGCCAATGCCGCCTGGACCATCCTCGCCGCGATCTGCCACAACCTGCTGCGCGCCGCCGGCACACTGACCGGTACCACCCGCTACGCCAAAGCCCGCGGCGCCACCCTGCGCACCCATCTGATCAGCATCCCGGCCCGGCTCGCCCGCCCCCAACGCCGCCCCATCCGGCACCTACCCACGCACTGGCCCCGCGCCCGAGCCTGGCTCACCTTCTGGAACGCCGTCTTCGCCGCCTGAGGCGGACAACCCCTGCCGCGCGCACCACCACGCAACACCCCCATCCCGCAACCGACCCGACAAACAGGAACCGAGCAGGCTGGACCGAGGGCCAGCAGTACAGCCACGCTCTCAACCCAACAAGATCAATTCGGTTCCATCCAAACACCCATGCCAGCGCCGATCCACGGATCGAGGCTTAGAAGGTGAGCGTCTGCGCCCCGATGCTTTCGCTGAACAAGTCGAGAACCGCTAGCCACGCCCGTGCGGCGTGCCCGGCGTGGAAGCCCACGCCGGGCACGGTGGGGTTGAGGTGGTCGGTGCCGCCGGTAGGTGACCCGTCAGGGTGGGTAGGAGCTGCCCAGAAGGCGTGTTTGGCTCCGCCGTAGATGTGTGCCCGCCAATCGACGCCGGCCTCCTGCAGCGCGCTGCCGAACGTGAGAATCTGAGCTGGAGTACAGAGCGGATCTTCGGAACCGGTACAGAGCAGGAAGATCCCGCCGGCGTTTGTCCAGTCCTCGGCACGCGGGGTCGGCAGGCCGGGGTGGATTACGCCGAGCGCTTTGAAGGGCACTCCCATCCTGGCGAGTTCCAGCACGATTCGACCGCCAGCCCCGAAACCGAGCGTGGCAAGTCGCGTGTGGTCGGCGCCGGGTTCGGCGAGCAGGACGTCGAGCGCGGCTTGGCCGATGGTCAGCATGCGGGCGGGGTCGGCCAACAGCGGCAGGGCCCGATCCAGCATCGCTTGCGGCTCGCCGAAGAAGGTCTGGCCGCCGTGGTAATCCATTGCGAAGGTCAGGTAGCCGCGTTCAGCGAGATCGTCGGCTCGGCCGCGTTGATAGTCGTCGAGACCGACTCCGTCGTGTCCCAGAAGCACAGCCGGCCATGGCCCACCGCCCTGTGGCCGCGACATGTGACCGATCATCGCCAGCCCGTCGATGTCATAGGTGACTTCCCGCGTTGCGATCACCAGATCGACACTAGGCCAGGCTGTGCGCTTTGTTGAACTGCGTTCGCTTTGAGCCAAACCGATGTCAACAGCAGCACCGCGACTACCCCAGCAGGAAGTCACGTCCGCTTCTGGTTCCCCTCTAGTCAGTTGCGGAAACCAGACGCGGGACCCGCCGAGTTGCAGCGTCGGTTGGGGTTGAACTCGACGAATTCGTCGCGGCCGCCGTCGCCGGACGGGCTGGGCAGGCCGAAACGTGTGTCTGGCAAGGCGTCCGGACGGAGTAAAGGCAAGCAGCCGGGATCGTCGGGGTCGACGTTGGCGTTGATCGCCCGGCCGGATCATGTGGTGGAGCACCGGCCGGACCGGTGCGCGAACGCGGTGTGCGGGGCGGCTCTCGGTGACCGGGCCGAGTATGCCCGGCAGCGGCGGCAGGTCTTCGAACTGCCGGAGCTGAAGATGGTGGTCACTGAGCACCAGATCGTGGCGGTGGCCTGCAACTGTGGTCATGTGACGATCGCCGACGTGCCGGCCGGGGTCAGCGGCCGGGTGCAGTACGGGCCGGCGGTCAAGGCGGCGGCGGTCTACGCGCGTGGGGCACAGTTCCTGCCGTATGCCCGTGCCGCCCGGCTGTTGGGTGACCTGGCCGGGGCGCGGGTGTCGACGGGGTTCGTCCACGGCGTGTTCCTCGAGGCCGCCGCGCGGCTGGCGCCGTTCACCGACCGGCTGCGGGAACTGCTACGCGCCGCGCCGGTGCCGCACGCCGATGAGACCCCAGCCCGCCTCGACGGCCGGTGGGGCTATGTGCACGTGGCCTGCACCGCTGACTACACGCTGTTCCACGTCGGTGGCCGTGCCGCGGCGGACGTGGACGCCGGTGGGGTACTGCCCGGCTTCACCGGCACCATCGTGCGCGACGGCTACGCCGCCTACCAGCACCTGCGCGACGCGACCCACGCCTGGTGCGGGGCGCACCTGCTGCGCGACCTCAAAGCCGTCCACGAAGCCGACCCCGCCGGGCAGTCCTGGGCCGAGGCGATGGCCACCACCCTGCTGATCGCCAAACAGACCACCGAACAGGCCGTCACCGACGGCCGTGACGCGCTCACCGAGCAGGAGATCTCCCGTATCGGCTCCTACTACGCCGGAGCCGTCGCGCACGGCCGGGCCGAGAACCCACCCGACCGAAACGGCGACCTGTCCCGCGCCGGCAAACTCGTCGAACGCTTCCACACCCACCGCGGCATGATCCTGCGCTTCGTGCTCGACCTGGCCGCGCCATTCACGAACAACACCGCCGAGCGGGCGCTACGGCCGATCAAACTCCAGCAGAAGATCTCCGCAACCTGGCGCGTCCTGCACGGCCTGGCCGCCTTCGCCACCGTGCGCTCCTACCTGGACACCGCCACCAAGCACGGCCAAGACACGCTCACCGTGCTCAAACAGTTGTTCACCACCGGCCCATGGATGCCCCCAGCGCCCTCAAGCTGAACACGTACGCCCTAAAACCTATGCAGTTCGCCGACCACTGCCACATGGCCCAACTCGAGCAGCCGGAGGAGCCGGCGTCCGCGGCCGATGTGACGGGTCGCGGACGCCGGCTCTCTGGTCGGGCCTGTGTGCTTGTTGGTTACGGGGAGTCCCCATCCGGGGTGTGCGGGACGTCGTTCACAGGCCGACGAGCTGCCACTCCTGGCTGGAGCCACCGTTGCCGACCCACTGGATGACCTTCGCGCCGTCCGCGGTCGAGCCGCCTTCGACGTCGACGTACCAACCGGTGCGCACGTTGACGATCTCGTAGTACCCGGTCGTCGACGAGTGGACCAGCTTCCACCCCTGGTTGTCGCCGTTGTTGTCCGTTGGGTAGGCCATGGTTCTACCTCCGCGGCGGACATCGCCATCCTGTTTCCGGTCTGCAAGGAACGCTGCCGGTCTGCGACGTGTTCCATGGGTGCCACGCTCGGCCGCTGCCAGACCGGGAGAAGACGGCGCCGGTGGTGAAACTTTCCGCCGGCCGCGCCAGGTCACGCCGGGGCACGCCCGACCCACAGCGGCTTCCTGCACGCGACCGGCAGCGGCTCATGGGCCTCGCTGGGCCGCGCGATGCGCATCCGACGGAGACGCCCAACCGCACCATGAGCATCTGGATCAGGCCGGAGGACTGGCAGCTCAACGGACACGTCCACGTCAACCTCGAGGTCATCAATCCCGCGACGTGGCAGTACATCTCGCTGCGGCACGTCGACCTGATCAGCAAGTACCCGAACTACCGGAACTTCACCACCGATCCGTGGGTGGGCAGGCCGACGACGGTCTCCGTGCTCGGCTACACCGACCCGTACGGGCACACGGACAGCATCGACGTCAACGTGGACGACCTCTACGTCAACTGCAACCGCTGAGACGACAGCACCGCCCACGCCGACGGTTCCGGGTCTACGGCACCTGGGCGGGGCGTCGCCCGGTGTCGCCGACGTTGGTGGGACACCTCCAGCAGCGCGGCGGCGGTTGTGTGCGGGCCGTGGTGGCCCGCATCAGCGAGCGACGTAGGGGTGACCTCGTGCGGCGCCGAGGATCTGGGCGCCCTCCGGCGTGATGTCGAGCTCGTCGAAGGAGCCGACCACCGGGCCGTCCGCCGCCGGCGGCGTGCTCTCCTCGCGGCGGACCCCGATGGCCTGCCAGCCGGCCGTCCGGGCGGCCCGCAGCTCGGCGTCGCTGTCGGACAGGAACACGATCTGGCCGGCCGCGGCGCCGATGGCGGCGGCAATCGCCCGGTACGAGTCCGGCGACGACTTCGCACCCGCGTTCTCGGTGTCGAAGTGGTGGGTGAGGTATGGCGTCAGGTCACCGTGCGGCGAGTGGCGGAACCAGGCGTGCTGCGCGGTGACCGAACCGGAGGAAAAGATGCACAGCGTCAGCCCGCGGGCGTGCCAGCGGCGAAGCGCAGGGGGCACGTCGGGGTACACATGGGAAGTCAACGCACCGGCGGCGAAACCCTCCTGCCACATCATGCCCTGGATGCTCTTGAGCGCGGTTGCCTTGGCGTCCCGGTCGATCCAGTCCCGCAGGACGGCCGTGAGCTCCCGCAGGTCCCGATCGCTCAGGAGATCGCCGCCGTCGCGGGCCGGATGGCCGCTCAGCGCGGCCGCCGAGCGCAGCGCCCGGACGACCGCGGGATCGGTGCGGTGGGCGACGAGCCACTGCGGGAGCTCACGCCGGGCGTACCCGAACAGCACGGTACGCACGTGGTCGGCGGAGCTGGTGGTGCCCTCCACGTCGAGCACGACGGCGCGCATCAGCGCACCGCAGCGCTTCGCAACTGGTCGAGGGTCGGGAAGCGGCGGGCGATGCTGTCCGGGACGAAGTCGGCGATCCAGCCGTCCTCCTCCTGGAAGAACCGGATCGCGGTGAACTGCGGCCGCTCCCCCATGTCGAACCAGTGGCGAGTGTTCTCAGGGACCGACATCAGGTCGCCCGCCTCGCACACAACGGCGTACACGTTCCCGTCGACGTGCAGGTAGAAGCAGCCGCTGCCGGCCACGAAGAACCGTACCTCGCCCTCGGCGTGGGTGTGCTCGTCGAGGAACTTCTCCCGGGCTGCCCGCGCCGTCGCCGGCCACTGGGGGTCGTCGTCGTCGGGTACCATCCGCGCGACGTCCACCAGCCGGAACCCGCCGGCCTTGCACAGCCGGTCGACCTCGTCGCGGTACGCCTCCAGCACCGCGGCGCTGTCGGCGCCGTCGGGCAGCTGGCGAGCCGTCCACCGTTCGAACCTGACCCCCAGCGCCGCCAGGGCCCGGCCGATCTCGGCCGGATCCTGCGTCCGGAGCCGGATCTGAGCGGGCTCGTCGTCGGGCATGATTTGCAGCAGGGGCATGGTTGTCCTCCTCCGCGATCGGTCAACGCGGCAGGAGCAGCGCCAGCCGGCACAGCTCCTCGACGCACTCGAGATGGTTACGGGCCTGGCGCAGGTCGGTTCCCCAGACCGTCACGCCGTGGTATGCGATCAGCAGGGCCGGTCCGCCGTGCTCGGGCCGGCTTTCGAACCAGGCGTCGGCGTCCGCGGCGATGCGCGAGACGTCGGACCAGTTGGTGAACACCGGCACGGCGAGCCCGTCGCGCCGCCCGAGGCCGGCGGCGAGCTCGTACCCGTCGAACCGGACGACCCGCTGGCCGGCCCGGGCCTGCCGGCTGGCCAGCGCCGTCGCGTAGGGGCTGTGCGCGTGCACGACGGCGCCGCACTCGCCGAACCGCCGGTAGATGGCGAGATGGATGGATGTCTCGGCCGACGGCCGGGGCGCGCCCGGCGTGACCGGCTGGCCGGAGCCGACGCCGACGCGCACGGTGTCGGCCGCGGTCAGCTCTCCCTTGTCCCGTCCGCTGGCCGTGATGAGCACCTCGTCGGCGCTGAGCCGGACGGACAGGTTCCCCGAGGTGCCGGGCAGCCAGCCGCGCTGGTACAGCTCGCGGGACAACCCGGCGAGCTCACCGGCCGCGGTGGCCTCGGTCCGCGAGCGGGCCGGGCGGCCGCCGGGGAGCACCCGGGACTCGGTGACCACGGCGGTGACGAGGTTGGTGGGCGTGACGTCGAACGCCGGGTTGAAGGCGGCCGTGCCCGGCGCGGCGATAGGCGTGGCGGCCAGCGACGTGACCTCCTCCGGCGGTCGCTGTTCGATGACGATCGCTCGGCCGTCGGGCGTCTGCGGGTCGACGGTGGACTCGGGCGCGACCACGACGAACGGGATGCCGTGGCGGGCGGCCGCGACGGCCAGCGCGTAGGTTCCGATCTTGTTGGCGACGTCTCCGTTGGCCGCGATCCGGTCGGCGCCGACCACGACGCAGTCGACCAGGCCGGCTGCCATCGCCGCGGGGGCCGCCGAGTCGACGCAGAGCCGGTGCGGTACACCGGCCGCGCGCAGCTCCCACGTCGTGAGCCTGGCGCCCTGCAGCAGCGGCCGGGTCTCGGTCGCCAGCACAGACTCCAGCCGACCCCGTGCGGCCAGTTCGACGGCGGCCTCCAGCGCGGTTCCCCGCCCGCCGGTGGCCAGGCGCCCGGTGTGGCAGTGGGTGAGCAACCGCAGCGGCCGCTGCGGGCCGATCTCGGCGAGCAGGTCGGCGGCGCGTACCGCGGCTTCGCGATTGGTCCGCACGTCGGCGTCGGCGAGCTCGATCGCGTGCTTGAGCACGGCGTCGGGGCCGTGGACGACCTCGCGGAGCGCGGACTCGACGCCGCGGGCCAGGTTGACCGCGGTGGGACGCGCGGCGGCCAGCCGGCGGGCGTCGTCGTAGACCCGCTGCGGGTCGCCGTCGCGGTGCCGGTGCGCCGACAGCGCGACGCCGAACGCCCCGGCGAGACCGAGCGCCGGAGCGCCGCGGATCGCCAGCCGCTGGATGGCGTCGATCAGCTCGTCCACCGTCGTGATGCGCAGCCGCCGGTACCGGTGCGGCAGATCGGTCTGGTCTACGGTTTCGACGGCGCCGTCAACCCAGGCCAGCGTGCGGTCCGCGAGCGGTTCGTCGAGCGTTTCCACGGGACTACCCCTTCTGCGCCTACCGCCGCCAGGCGGGGACGGCGTCCGGCGCGGGTGCGATGGAGACCTGCAGTGCCGCCAGCGCGGCATTCGCCCGGCGGCCCGCCACCGCCGGCTCCGGGCCACCGGCGATGACGTACGCCAGCCGGTCCTGGAACGAGTGCGTCAGCGCGACCTCGGACCCCGGCTGGCGCAGCACCCCGACGTCGACGACGCCGGGCAGCCGGCGAGCGGCCTCGACCCCGTCGACCGCGTGCAGCCGGCCGGGCCGGTCCGCGACGAGGAACCGGACCGCCGCCGCGCCGGCCGGGCCGGGCATCGTCGCGTCGCCGGCCGCGGCGGGATCGGCCCGGCGGCCCGCCGCCCGCGCGACGGTCGCCGCGATCAGGTCGATCCCGGTCGCCGCCTGCACCGCCCGCGGGATCATGCCGCCAGCCAGGCGCGGGTTGACCTCGATCACGCTCACACCGGCGGGGCCGTCGCGCAGCTCCACATGGGCCGGGCTCCAGCGCAGACCGAGCGCGCGCACCGCCCGCAGCGCGACGGCACCGATCCGCTCGGCGTCCCCGGGCCCCAGGGCGGCCGGGACGTCGTGTCCGACCTCGACGAAGTGTGGCTCGGCGCCGAGGTACTTGCGGGTGACCGCGACGACGGCGTCGTCGAAGATCTCCACCGAGTACTCGGTCCCGGCCACGTACCGCTCGACGACGATCGCCGGCTGCGGCGGCAGGCCGAGCGCTGCGGGATCACCCTCGAGCACCGCGGCGGCCGCGCGGCGGACCTCCGCCGGGCTCGTGCACAGCCGCACGCCCACCGAGCCGGAGCCCGCGACCGGCTTGCACACCACCGGCCCCCCGATCCGGCCCGCGGCGGCGACCGCGGCGGCGACGGTCGCGGCCGGCGCGAACCGGGGCACCGGCACGCCCGCCGCGGCCAGCACCGCGCGCTGCCGCGCCTTGTCCCGGCAGCCGCGCACGGCGTCCGGGTCGACGTGCGGCAGGCCCAGCCGGCGGGCCGCTTCGCCGGCGGTCGCGATGAAGTACTCCGAGCTGCTCGTCACGCCGGCCACGGGGGCGCCCAGCGCCTCGATGGCGGCCAGCACCGCGTCGATCGAGGCGGTGTCGACGCGCCGGCCGTCGACCGCGTCCTCGGCGAGGTACGGGTATCGGGCCGGGTCGCGGGCCAGGACCACCGGCCGCAGCCCGAGGCGGCGCGCCGCGGCGCAGAACAGGCGCCCCGAGCCGGTTGTGTTGCTCTCGACGAGCACGAATGGCTGCCCATTCACGGCCCTTCCTCCGGCGAGTCGATCCCCGCGAGCAGCGCGACGGCGCCGCGAAGCTCCTGGTCCGCGTGGCGCGCATCGGCCCGCCGATCGCCGCACCACGCGCGCAGCGCGGCCCATTCGGCCAGCGCCGGGCGGAATGCCTCCTCGAACGCGCCCGGTCCGCCGCCGTAGCGCTGGGCGGCGACCACCGCCGCCGGTTCGGTGTCCACATCGGTCAGCCAGTCGGACAGGCCGAACGGCGCCAGGTCGGTGGTGCCCGCCTCCACCGCCTGCCGCACGGCCGCGCCCACCATCCGGTGCGCGGTGCGGAACGGAATGCCGTCGCGCACCAGCCGGTTGGCGATCGCCGTGGCGGTGGTGAAGCCGTCGCGGATCCGTTCCCGCATGCGGTCCGGCACGGGCCGGGCACCGAGCACGACCACCTGGGCGAGCTGTACCGCGTCGTGCACCGCCTGCAGGCCGGGCCAGAGCGCCGCCACCGCCTCGGTGCCGACCTCGATGGTGTTGCTGAACGGCGCGCCGGCCATGGCGGTGACCATGGCGGTCCAGGCGCCCACCGCGTGGGCCGGCTTGGCGAGCAGGTGTTCCAGCAGGAAGGCGTTGCGCTTCTGCGGCATTGCGGAGCTGCTGCCGACGAGCCGGTCCGGGAACCAGATCAGGCCGAACTCGGCGGTGCTCCACAGCTGCAGGTCGCCGGCGACCCGGCTCAGCGTCACGGCCAGGCCCGTGGCCGCGGCGAGGGCCCGAAGCGCCGTGTCGCGGCTGGCGACCGCGTCGGCGGCGTGTCGCGCCGGGGTCGCGAAGCCGAGCAGTCGCGCCGTGCGCTGCGGTGCGATCCGCAGGTCCGTCCCGGCGACCGCGCCGGCGCCGAGCGGGCAGCTCGCGAGGCCCGCCGCCGCGCCGCGCAGCGCGTCGACGTCGCGAGCCACCGCTTCGGCCACGCCGAGCAGGTAGTAGCCGTAGGTGACCGGCATCGCCGCCTGGTGGTGGGTATAGCTGGGCATCAGGACGTCGCGGTGGGCCCGCGCCCGCGCCAGCAGCACGCCGAGCAGCCGAAGCGCGTCCTCGATCAGGTCGAGCAGCCGGTCGCGCAGCCGAAGCGCCGTGGCGGTCGCCTTGAGGTCGTTGCGCGAGCGGGCGGTGTGCAGCACGCCGCCGACGTCGGCGCCGAGGCGCTCGGCGAGGTACTGCTCGTACATCAGGTACAGCCCGCGCGGCGCCGGCCGGCCGGCGAGCGGCGCGAAGCCGGCCGCTTCCAGTTCGCCGATGCAGCGCAGCAGGACGGCGGCGGTCGCCTTGTCGATCAGGCCGCTCTCGGCGAGCATCACCAGGTGCGCGCGGTCGATCCGGGCGGTCAGGGAAAGCTCCTGGTGCAGCGCCGCGCCGGTCGGCTCGCCGTACACCACCCGTTGCGTGCGCGGACCGAGCTGGCCGACGAGGCGACCGGTTCCGCTCATCGCGGCACGGCTCCCACCGGTTCGCCGGCGGCCACCTCGGCGGCGCTGCGCCGGGCCCAGGCGAAGGTCGCCCACGGCGGCCGGGCCGCGTGCGGGTGGTCGACGGCGAAGGGCTCCTCCGGGACCGTGACCCCGGCGTGGTGGGCGGCCAGCCAGCCGTCGTCGTAGACGGTGTCCTGATAGCGGTACCCCTCGTCGGGCAGCATCACGACGGTGCGCGCACCGGGGTTGCGCCGGGCGTGCCACCGGGCGACGACGTAGGCCGCGCCGCTGGTGGGCCCCATGAACAGGGCGTGCCGCTGGTGCAACTGGCGGGTCGCCGCGTACGCCACCGGCGCGGAGCACCAGTGGACGTGGTCGAAGACGCGGTGGTCGAGGTTGCCCGGCATCAGGCTCATGCCCAGGCCGCGCAGCTCCCGGTGGCCGTCGGGCTGGCCGAACAGCACGCTGGCGAAGGTGTCCACGCCGATGGCCTGGCAGTGCGGCGCATCCGCGCGCAGCCGCGTCGCGGTGCCGCACATCGAACCGCCGGAGCCGACGGGACCGACCAGGCAGTCGACCGGCCCGAGGGTGTCGAGGATGTGCTCGGCCGCGACGGCGTACGCGCGGGGGTTGTCCGGGTTGGTGTACTGCTCCGGGCAGAACGTCGCCGGGTGCTCGGCGCGAACCCGGGCCAGCAGCTCCAGCCGGGCCGCCTGGTAGCCGCCGGGGCGCTCGCCCGCGCCCTCCGGCACCCGCAGCACGGTCGCTCCGAGGTCGCTCAGGCGCCGATACAGTCGCTCGTCGATGACCGGGTCACTGACCAGGATGACCCGGCGGTCGAGGTGCACGCCCTGCATGGCCAGGGCGAGCCCGAACGTTCCGGACGTGGTCTCGACGATCACCGTGCCGGGCTCGAGGCGACCGTCGTCGAGCGCGCGGCGCAGGATGTACCGGGCCGGTACCATCTTCATCAGCGTGAAGGATGCGGCGTAGAGGTTCGGTTCGAGCTGGATCAGCCTCGGCAGCTGGTACGCCTCGGTCGCCTCGAGCGCGGCGGAGCGTTGGAATCTCCCGGCCCCGTACCGCAACGTCGCTCGCATCGTTCACCCTCCGGCCGGGCCGGCGAGGCACTGCATCGCCATCCACGCGGCCGCGTTCTGCTCGTTCGCCTCGACCTTGACCCAGCTGCGCCCGTTGCGCCGGACGTCGTCGACCACCGCGCGCACGCGCGGGTCGCTCGAGCGGCTCAGCGGCCGGTCCGCCACGTCACCGGAGTCGGCTGGCAGTTCGGCGCCGACGATCCGCCGGACCTGCGCGGCGTCGAGTTCGGAGGATCCGCTCTCGGACGCGACGTGCCACACCGCCGCGGCGACGAGCCGCCGGGCGAGGGAGCGGTAGTGGTGTGCCTCCGGGCCGACCGGCACGTCGGTGACCACACCCGCCGCGAAGTCCAGAGCGTCCTGCCAATCATCGATTCGCTTCAGCATCGCCGCCCCGCCTGCTCGACTGGAACTCATCGCCACCCCCTTGAACGGTCGGGCACCGGCGCGACCTCCGCCGGTCCGGCCGGGCGCGCCGCAGACATTCCGAACCGTAGGCACCGCCGCGACGGCCGGACAACGACACCGAAAGAATCCGGACGGACCCGGCCGCCGCCGTCGCGATTCTTTCGGCGCTTCCGGGATCGGCCCGGCGCCCGTGGGACGCTTTCCACGGCGGATCAATCACAGGCCGCGTCCCGACTGCCGACGAGGAAGTCTGAGACCAGATGAGTTTGCCCCTCAAGCAACGCCCGGAACGTATGCGGTTCGCGGGCGGCCGCGCGCGACAGCTCGGCGACGCCACCGTGCACGGGACATTCGGTGAGCTGCTGCAGGGGTACCGGCAGCAGCCCGACGGCGGATTCGAGCACTTCCTGGTGACGTTGCCGGTCCAGGAACTGTGCACGACCAGCACGGTGTCGCTGACCCGTGGCCGCGGCGGTCATCGCGTCCAGCCCGCCGACCGGGCCCGGGCACTGGCCGCGACCACCGACCTGGCCCACGCGCTCGGGCTCTACGATGTCGAGATCGACCTGTCCGTCAACAGCAACATCCCGGTCGGCAAGGGCTGCGCCAGCTCGACCGCCGACATCATGGCCTCGCTCGCGGCGCTGGTCGCCGCGTCGGCGCCGGACACGCCGCAGCGGGTGCTGCACGCTCTCGGCACGCTCGTGGCCCGAAACATCGAATGGGGCGACTACGTCCTGAGCGACTCGATCACGCTGTGCCTGCAGCGCTCGCACACGTTGGTTCGCACCTACGACACAGATCTGCGCTGGCGCATCCTCGGCGTCGACGAGGACGGTTCCGTCGACACCGCGGAGTTCCATCGGCGCGAGCGCGAGTCCAGGCGGCTCGCGCTGCACTACGCGACACTGCTGAGCCAGCTGGACGCGGCGCTCATGATGAACGACTTCGCCACGGCGGCGCAGATCGCCACGGAGAGCGCGGTCATCAACCAGCGGGTCCTGCCCAAGCGCAACTTCGAGCTGATGCGGCGGGTGGCCGGCACCACCGGCGCGCTGGGCATCGCGGTGGCCCACACCGGCACCGTGATCGGCCTAATCTTCTCGGAGCACCAGAGCGACTTTGCCGCGCGGCTGCGGGAGGCGAAGCTGTGCCTGCGCCGCAAGGACCTGACCGGCCGGATCTACACCGTTCGCGACAGCGACCTGCTGCAGCCGCCGTCCGAGCGCCAGTAGGTGGTGGGCTCGACCCGCCACCTACCGCTATCGGCTCATGAGCTGCGCGCGCAGCAGCGCCGCGAGCCGGTCGGCGTCGCGGTCGGGGATCTGCGCCGGCCGGTAATCGAGCCAGACCCGCAGCCCCTCGGCCTCGTCCAGGTGCACCTCGCAGGACAGCACCGACTTGGCGTACGAGAAGCGCACCGGCTCCGCCCGCATCGCCGGCTCACCGCCGGACGGCGCCCCCTCGACGAACGTGAAGCGCACGCCGATTGCCTCGTCGGGCGTCGCGCCGTCGCCGAAGACGAGCTCGAACGGCAGGTCCACGGAGCCGAGGGCCTCCTTCATCGCCTGGTGCGCCTCCTCGACCAGCGCCGGCCGGGCGAGCCCGGACCACTGCGGTGCGGGCCGCAGCACCACCGTGTTGGTCAGGTTGCCCAGCGTGCTGCGCAGTTCCGGGCGCAGCCGCGCGGTCGTGCAGCACCCGATCGGTACCGCCGGGAGGCGCGGATCCCAGGCGCTCAGCGCCCGGTACCACGCGACGAACGTGAGCGTCGCCGGCGACACCCCGGCCTCGGCGGCGGCGCCGCGCAGCGACTCGGCCGCCCGCGCACCGCGCAGCAGATCCACCCGCCGGCCGGCCCGGTCACCGCCGGTCGGCCACGGGCACCGCGGCGCGCCGGCCAGGGCCGCGCGGCGCTCGTCGACCGCCACGCCCAGGACGCCGTCGTCGAGCCGCTGCAGCTGCCAGGCCGCGACGTCGGTGATCCCGATCTCCTCCACCACCGGCGCCGACCCGGTGAGCCGCGCGGCCACGGCGGGGCCGAGCACCTCGACGAGGCCCTGGTGGTCGAGGTGGACGTCGTGGCCGACGACCGCCAGGGCGCCCGACCCGTCCGGCAGGGCGTACACCCGCACCATCGCGGCGCTGCGGCCCGGATCCAGCGGACGGGAAGCCACCGCCGCGGCATCGCGCCGCACCCACTCCATCGGGTCGGGCACCGACGCCGGCACCGCGACCGGCACCGGCTCGGGAACCGGTGCCGGTCGGCTGCGCGGCCGCCCGCCGCCGTCCACCACGCGGCCCAGCGCGTCGAACCCGCCGGCCACCGATCGGTACGCCGCGTCGAGCGCCCGCGCCGAGCAGGACGGGGCGAACCACAGGGCGCCGCAGTGGTAGAAGTCGCCGTGGCGGCCGTCGTGGTCGAGCTGCCACAGCACGGACTGTTTGCGCGTGAGGGCGTCGCTTCGCTCCACGAGGCGCACCGGCGGCACGTCGATCGTCGCGAGCAGCCCGCGCTCGGCGAGGGTCCGGACGGCGACCGCGCGGGCCCCCGGCTCCATCGCGCGGAGCCGCTCGACGACGGACCGGCTGGCGGTGTCAGGCGACATGCAGCTCCACCTCGTCGAGCACCTGGTGCGCGGCGGCATCGCTTTCGCTTCGCCGGGCGATCGCCGCGGCCAGTTCGGCGATGGTGTTGGCCTCCAGCCACTCGCGAAGGGTCAGCTGGACGGTGAACGTCCGGCGCACCTCGGCGATCACCTGCGTCGCCAACAGCGAGTTTCCACCGACGCTGAAGAAGTCCTCGTCGGCGCCGACCGTCTGCAGCCCCAGCAGCCGGCACCAGATCTCGGCGATGCGCTCCTCCACCGGCCCGGACGGGGCCCGACCGGCCTCCCGGCGGGAGAACTCCTGCGCCGGGTCCGGCAGCGCCGGCCGGTCGACCTTGCCGTTGCTGTTGAGCGGGAAGCGGTCCAGCACGATGATCGCGTTGGGCACCATGTACGGCGGCATCCGGTCGGCGGCCGCCGCGCGGAGCTTGGCCACGTCGACGGTCTCGCCCTCCTCGGCGATGACGTACGCGACGAGTCCGCGGTCGGCGCCCTCGCCGAACGGTACGACCAACGACTCGCGCACCCCGGGCAGCGCGTTGAGCTCCGCCGCCACCTCGAGCAACTCGATGCGGATGCCGCGGATCTTCACCTGGTGGTCGCTGCGGCCGAGGAAGCGCAGGTTGCCGTCGGGCAGCAGCTGGGCGATGTCACCGGTGCGGTACATCCGCGCGCCGCCGCCGCTGAACGGGTCCGGCACGAACCGGTACGCGGTCAGGCCGCGCCGGCGCAGGTAGCCGCGGGTCACCGAGTCACCGGCGATGAAGACCTCGCCGCGGGCGCCGAACGGCACCGGCTGCAGACTCTCGTCGAGCACGTACGTCTGGGTGTTGTGCAGGGGCGTGCCGGAGCGCACGAACGGCAGGTCGTCGTCGCCGCGCGGGCAGACGTAGTAGGTGGAGTCGATGGAGACCTCGGTCACCCCGTAGAGGTTGATCAGGTCGGCGTCGAGCCGCTCCCGGAAGCGCCACATCAGCGAGACCGGGACCGGCTCGCCGCTGACGAAGACGTGCCGCAGCGACGTGCACCGCTCGACACCCGGCGCGGACAGGAAGGTCTGCAGCATCGCGGGCACGAAGTGCAGGGTCGCCACGTCGTTGTCGGCGATCAGGTCGACGAACCGGTCGAGATCCAGGTGCAGCTTGGCGGGGGCCATGACCACCCGGGCGCCGACGACGAGCGGCCAGAACAGCTCCCAGACCGCGGCGTCGAAGCTGTACGCGGTCCACTGCAGGGCGGCCTCGTCCGGGCGCAGTTCGAACCGTTCGCGCATCCACCACAGGAAGTTCACCGCGCCCCGGTGCTCGATGAGCACCCCCTTGGGCCGGCCGGTGGAGCCCGAGGTGTACATCACGTACGCGAGGTTGCGCGAGGTGACCGCCGGGGTCGGGTCGTGCTCGGGCCAGTCGTCGGGCTCGTCGGCGAGCGGGTCGATCTCGGCCAGCACGATCGTGCGGTCCGGGTCTTCGGGCAGCCGGTGCTCCAGATGCTGCTCGACCAGCACGACGGAGCAGTCCAGGTCGCGGTAGAGGTAGTCCAGCCGGTCCGGTGGGAAGAACGGGTCCAGCGGCGCGTAGGCGGCGCCGGCCTTGAGGATGGCGAGGATCGCGACAGACATCTCGAAGCCGGGCTCGGCGCACAGCCCGACGATGTCGTCGGGTCGGACGCCGCGGTCGATCAGCCGGTGGGCCAGGCGGTTGGCGCGGCGGTTCAGCGCGGCGTACGTCATCGTCCGCCCCTCGAACACGACGGCCACCGCGTCGGGGGTCCGCGCCACCTGCTCCTCGACCAGCTGGTGCAGGCAGCGCCCGTCCGGGTACGCCGCCGGGGTGGCATTGTGCCGCTGCACGGCCCGCGCCTGGGCCTCGTCGAGCAGGCTGATGTCGGCCGTCGGACGCTCGCCGGACACGACGGCGGCCAGCGCCACCGCGGTGCAGTCCAGCAGCCGGGCGGCCAGGTCGTCCGCGACGATGGCCGGGTCGTGGACGGCGGTCAGCGCGCCGCCGTCCAGGCGCAGCGTGTAGGCCACGACCGGGCCGGGCCGGCCGGTGGCGACCGCCGACGCCGGGCGCAGGTCGAACGCCGAGTCGAACAGATCCACGCCCCGGCCGCGGCCAGACAGCTCGTTGCGCTCGGCCCGCGACAGGTGGGAGTTGGTGAGCAACTCCTTGATGGCGTCGAGGTATCCGGCCCGCCACTGCGGCATCGGGCGCTGGTCGAGCCCGCCCACCAGCGGGACCGTGCATTCGTAGACGCCGGCGGCGTCGGCCAGCTCTGCGGGCCGGGTGTCGAGCAGCACGCCCACGGCGGAGCGCTCGCCGCCGCGGAAGCGGGCCACCACGACGGCGTACGCGGCCAGGACCAGCCACGACTCGGGGACGTCGAGCTCGGCGGCCAGCGCTTGCAGGGAGCCGAGCAGCTCCGTCGGCAGTTCGCGGCGCACCTCCCGCCGGGGCCTGGGCAGCTGCCTGGCCTCGTCGAAGAGCGGCGTCGCGGCGTCGAGATCGGTCAGCGCGGTGCGCCAGTACCGCTCGGCGGCGTCCCGGTCCAGGTGGTCGCCGAGCCGGCCGCGGTAGTCGCCGGCGTCGGGTAGGTGCCGGGGCTGGCCGCCGGCCGCGATCCGGGCGACCTCGCGCAGGAGCAGCTCGCCGCTGCGCTCGTCCAGGGCGAGGTGGCTGTAGCGCAGCACGAGCCGGGTGACCCGCTCGCCCTCCACGACGGCGGACAGCCGGCACAGCGGGCCGTCGGGGTCGACGCCGGCCGGTTCCGGGGCGGCGGCGAACTCGACCGGTGCGACGTCACCGGCCACCAGCTCCGGCGTGGCCGCGCCGCGGTGGATCGCGAGCCGCGTCGCCGGGTTCGCCCGGCAGGTGTCCCGCCACGCCGCCTCGACGGCATCCGGGGTGAGCTGCGTGGTGCAGGCCAGCGTGGCCCGCCCGGACGTGGTCAGGCTCGCGTCGATCAGACTGTCGACCAGCCGGTCGTGTTGGCTCGGAGTCAGCACGATATCCATTACGACTCTCCCGTGATCTCGTCGATGACTTGCAGGGCGGCCGTCGCCGCGTCGGTTTGCGTGCCGATCAGCTCCGCGAGGGTCGCCACGGACGGCGCGGCGAAGAACCGGGCGAGCGGGATCTCGGTGCCCGTCCGCTCCTTGACCTGCAGAAGCACGCGCATGAGCTGCAGTGAGGTGGCGCCGAAGGAGAACAGGTCGTCGTCGGGTCCGACCGGCGCGCCGAGGACCTGTTCGACGATCTCCGCGGCCAGCGCGGCCTCCTTCCGGGTGGACCAGCGCTCGTCGCGGGCCGGGCGGCGGCGCTCGCCGCGCGCCTGGGCCACCCGCCACGCGCGTTGCGCGTCGAGCCCGTCCGCGGCCCGGTCGACCAGCACCGGCGCCGCGGCGAGCGGATCCGGCAGCTGGACCGGGCCGACCGGGCGCGGCGACAGCACGACGGCCGTCTCGGGCGCCGGCGCGCCCGGCGGCTGGGCGATCACGATGCCCCGGCCCTCCAGCAGCGCCCACCAGGCGTCGGTCAGGCAGGTCCGGTGGCGCGCCACCGCCCGGTCCGCCGGCACCTGCAGCACGCGGAGCGCCTCCGCGAGCCGGCCGGCCAGCGCCCCGGTGTGCTGCTCCCGGCCGCCGCCGGCGCACGGCCGCAGCCGGTCCGCGGTGCGCCGGGGATCTGCGTGGTACCGCGTGCCGGGCGCGACGCGCAGCACCAGCTCGCCGGCGGCGCCGACCGGCACGGTGCGGCCCCCGTCGTCGGCCGCCCGGGCGCGGCCCGTCACGGGTCGCAGCCCGTCGGCGGTGACCTCCCACTGGGTGGCCGGCGCTTCCGCGGCCCACCACACGGTGGTGCCGTCCGGACCCGGATCGACGCCGCGCCGCGTGCGCCGCAGCCCGGGCAGGCGGTGCGTCGGCACCGCCCAGTCGCCCAGGAGGTGCTCGTCGACGACGCAGCCGGCGAACTGCTCGAGCAGGTCCACCGCCGCGGTGCCGTCCGGGCCGGACAGCAGCGCCAGCTCGGCGCCGTGCACCCCGGCCGCCAGCACCTTCAGCACGAGATCGTCCGATACGTGCGCGGCGTCAACCACCAGGGCCTGCCCCGGGCGCAGCCGCCACAGCGCACCGAGTGCCGCGGCGCCGTGGAGCAGGTCCGGCAGCGGTACCCGCGCCAGCACCGCGGGCCCGGGGGCGCCGGACAGCCCCAGCAGCACCGCGCCCTCACCGTCGCCGGTGGGATTGGCGGCCCCGCCGGCCGGCGGGTGGACCGTGTTGTCGGCGCTGACGCGCACCGCGCCGGGAAGCCGCGCGAGCAGCGCCTCCCGCCAGGCCGGCGGGTCGTGCGGGTCGACGGCGAGCACGTCGGCGCGGCAGCGCAGCGCGGCCAGCAGGTTGGCCACGGTCTCCGGGCCGGCGGTCGCCTCGACGACGACCGGGCTGCCGGGGCGCACGCCGCAGTCGCGCAGCTGCGCGGCGCGCCGGTCCACCGCCGCCTCGACGATGTCCCGGGCGATCGTGCGCACCGGCGTGACGATGCCGGGCGCCCGGGTGTCCGCCGGCGCCTCGGCACCGAGGTCCCGGCCGGTCAGCGGGTCCTCGCCGCGGTGTGCACCCGCCAGCGCGTCCAGCAGCGAGGGCAGGGTCAGCGCCGGGCCGCTCACGTACAGCCGGGCGCCGTCCGGCCGCCGCAGCAGCAAGCAGTGCCAGCCCTCGGTCGCCTCGGCGGCGAGCACCGGCTCCACGGCGACGGGCGCACCGCCGAGGTGCAGTTCGGGCAGGTCCACCACGTCGATGTCGAGCTGCACCAGCGGCTCGGCGGCGCCGGTCCAGGACGGGTCGAGCGCGTCGAGCACGGCCGCGGTCGGCGCCGCGGCGCCGGCGCCCCCGTCGGGCCGGACCAGGCCGAGGACGGGCTCGTCGACCCGCCCGACGATCGGCAGCGCCGGCCGCCGAGGGCGCCGGCGTTGCATACGCACCGCCGCGCCGCGCCAGCCGCAGGCGCGCAGCGCGCCGGCCAGCCCGGCCGCCAGCGCCTCGGCGGCATCGTCCCGGGGGCCGTCGTAGGACGCGACGGCGCGGCAGTGCACGGCCCGGGGGCGGCCGCCGGCAAACGACCAGTACGCCTCGTCCGCGGGGCTCCCCAGCTCCTGCGCCACGGTCCGGGCGGGCGCCGCGTCCACGGGGTCGCGCTGGGCGAGCCAGTAGCAGTAGTCGCCATATTCCAGGCCGTGCGGCGCGGGCAGCGCGCGGCCGTCGTACGCCGCCGCCAGGTCCGGCAGCAGCGCCGCCCAGCACGAGCGGTCGACGAGGAACGCGCTCACCGCGAGCGTGACGCTCACGCCGTCCGGTCCGGACCGCACGGCCCACCGCAGCGGGTGCGCCCGGTCGGCCTGCGCCAGTTCCGCCGGATCGTCCACTTGAGACACCGGATGCGGTACCGCGGCCAGGAAGTCCCGCCCGCTGTCGCGGACCGGCCCGAGGCGCAGCGCCTCGTGCCGCGCGGCGACGGCTCGCAGCGCCGCGGCGAACCGGGCCGGGTCCATGCTCGGCGCGCTCAGCCGCACGCGGTGGGTCCGGCCGGCGGCCAGGTCCGCCGCGTGCGCGTGCGGCAACGGAATGCGCGCCGCGGGCGGCCGCGGCGCGGGCGCGTCGACGCGTTCGGTGGCCATCCGGCGGGCCAGCGCCTGGATCGCCTTGTGCCGATCAACCATCGTGTCTCCCGTTCAGCAGGCTCAGCACGTGAGCGCGCTCGGCCCGGCCGAGCGCGGGCACCGACGCGACCGGGCGGTCCCCGTCCGCCGCCGTCCAGTCCAGGACGGACACCAGGCGGTCGGCCAGCTGCCGCGCGGTGGCGGGCTCGAACAGGGCGTCGCTGCACTCCAGCTGGATCGCGGCGTGTCGCAGCCCCAGGGCGAAGGTCGCGTTGAGGTCGAACCGGGCGACCGGGTAGTCGGCGACGACAACCTCGGTCGTCAGACCGGCGAGCGGGAAGGCCGGGGGCGCCCCGTCGACCGCCGAGCAGAACGCGCTGAACAGCGGGTGCCGGGCGGTCGAGCGGCCCGGGCGGACGGCGCGGACCACCTCGCCGAACGGCACCGTCTGGTGCTCCAGCGCCCCGGCCACGGCCCGGCCGGTCTGCTGGACCAGCCCGCGGATCGGCAGCTCGGGGTTGATGCGGAAGCGCACGCACACCGTGTTCATGAAGCAGCCGACGATGCGTTCGCACGCGGCCTCGGTGCGCGCCGCCACCGGCATGCCGACGGCGAAGTCGCGCTGGCCGGTGCAGCGGTGCAGCAGCAGCCCGTAGCCGGTCAGGCAGGCCGCGAACAGGCTGCTGCCGGCCGATCGCGCGAGCGCGGTGAGGCCCCGCACGGTCGGCTCGCTGACCTCGCGCCGCACGGTGATCATCGAGGCGCCGACGCCGTGTCCGGCGCGGTCGGCCGGCAGCTCCAGGTCGCCGACGCCGTCGAGCTCGCCGCGCCAGTACTCCAGCCCGGCCCCGTCCACGCTCCGGCCGGCCAGCCACGCGGCGTGCTCGGCGAAGGTGAGGTCGAGGTCGGGCAGCCGGACCGGTTCGCCGGCGACCAACGCCGCGTAGACCGCGCTCAGCTCGTCCGACAGGATCGACAGCGACACGCCGTCGACCGCCAGATGGTTGAAGGTCAGCACCAGCAGGTGGTCCTCGTCGCCGAGGCGCACCAGGCGGACCCGCATCGGCCACCCGGCCGCGAGGTCGAACGGCTCGCGGACCTCCTGCCGCACGATCCGGCGGACGTGCGCGTCGAGCTCGTCGGCGGACGCCCGCACCGGCTCCGGGTCGAGGCTGATGTGGCGGCTGGGCCACACGTACTGCCGGGGCTGCCCGGACGCGTCGGCCCGGATCGTCGTGCGCAGCGGCTCGTGCCGCAGGACCAGAAGGTTCAGTGTGTTCTGCAGGGCGGCCAGGCGCAGGGGACCGCGCATGCGCAGCGCGATCTGGACGTTGTACTCCGACGTCGAGGGGCGCAGCTGCTGCAGGAACCACAGTCCACGCTGCTGTGGGGCCAACGGGCGGCCGGTCAGGGCCGGATGTGGGCGGTCGAGCCGTGGCCCGGTGCGAGGCCGGACGGGCGCGCTCATCGCAACCTCCAGTCCATTGCGGACTTCACCGCGGCCACCGCGGCGTTGATCGCGTCGTCGTCGAGGTCGCGGTGCGTGACGAACCGGACGACGCCGGGGACGACCTCGGTCACCCGGATCCCCTCCGCGGCCAGCAGATCGACGACCCGGGCGGCGTCGGCGCCGAACCGCAGCGCCACGATGTTGGTCTCGGGCGGGTCGCCGAGGACCTCGGCCGGGACCAGCGGGCGCAGCTGCTCCCACAGCAGCCGGGCCCGGTCGTGGTCCTGGGCGAGGTCGGCGATGTTCTCCAGCGCCACGAGCCCGGCGGCCGCGATGTGACCGATCTGGCGGAAGGTCAGCCCGAGCGTACGCCGTAGAACCCTGGCCCGGTCGATGAAGTCCCGTTCGCCGCAGAGCACCGAGCCCATCGGCGCGCCGAGTCCTTTGTAGAGCGAGACGGCGACCGCGGCGCACCGGCGGACCGCCTCCGCGGCGCGGTAGCCGCGCGCCACGGCGGCGTTGAACAGGCGGGCCCCGTCGCAGTACAGCGGCACCCCGTGAGCGGCGCACAGTTCGGCGACGGAGTCGATCTCGGCCAGCGACCAGGTGTGCCCGCCGCTGGAGCCGTGGCTGTTCTCGATGCACACGACGCCCGGCCGGGGTGCGTTCACGTCCGTGGCCCGCAGGCACCGTTGCAGCGCGGGCAGGTCGAGCCGTCCCCGCTCGCCGGGCAGCGGCAGCGTCTGCAGCCGGGCCACCGAGGCGATCGTGTGCGCCTCCCACATCTGGATGTCGGACTCTGCGTGCACCACGACCTGGTCGCCGACGGTGAGCCCGAGCACGGCCACGGTGTTGGCCAGGGTGCCGTTGGGCAGGAAGAGCCCGGCCGGCTTGCCCACCAGCTGCGCCGTCGCGCGCTCCAGCGCCGTGACGGTGGGGTCCTCGCCGTAGAAGTCGTCGCCTACCGCCGCCGACGCCATCGCCTCGCGCATCCTGGCGTCGGCGACGGTGATCGTGTCAGATCGAAAGTCAGCCACTGTCGTCCAACCCTTCGTCGCCGTCCTCAGCTTCCGAAGGGCCGGCGCCGTCTCGCCAGAGGTCTTTCGCGGACATGTCCAGATCTGTCCGGCACCCTTCATCGCCCGCCGGCCGGCCGGAGCGCGGCACCTACCGTGCAGGTACGGACACCGCATTGACGGGAGGAGATCGATGAGCGAGACCGACGACGCCCGGGAGTACCTCGTCGTGCTCAATGACGAGGAGCAGTACTCCATCTGGCTCGGCGACAAGCCCCTGCCCAGCGGGTGGCGCGCTGAGGGGACGCGGGGGACCAAGGACGCCTGCCTGGACCACATCGAGCGGGTGTGGACGGACATGCGCCCGCTGAGCGTCCGCAAGCGGCTGACGCACGCCTGATTGAACACCTGGGACCCGAGCACATGGGAGCAGCGACGTGGAGCACTTCTCTCCCATTCACGACACGATCGCGCAGCGCGCCGCGGAGGCGCCGGACGCCGTCGCGGTCGAGGACGACATCACCAGCCTGACGTACCGGCAGCTGGTGGACCGCACCGACGACCTCGCGGCGGAGCTGATCCGCCGCGGGGTGCGCCGCAACGACGTGGTGGCGGTGCACATGCAGCGCAGCTGCGCGCTCGTCGTGGCACTGCTCGCCGTGTCGCGGGCCGGTGCGGGCTCGCTGATGCTCGACGTGGACGGCCCGCGCCGCTGGCTGAGCCGGTTCATCGAGGTCGCCGGACCGGTGGCGCTGATCACGCACGAGGACAAGCCTGCCCTTTCCACCGAGGTCGCGGTGATCGCCGTGCGCCCGGACGCGCGCTCGGCCGGGCCGGCGCAGTGCGCGCCGGGTTGCCCGTCGCAGCCGCCGGTCGACGATGCCGGACCGGTGCGCTTCCCCCGCATCGGCCAGGAGGATCTCGCCTGCCTGGTGCAGACCTCGGGCTCGACCGGCGAGCCGAAACTCGTCCTGGTTCCGCACCGGACGTGGTCCTACGCCGCGCAGACCCAGCAGCGCCTGCACGGCATCACGGCGCAGGACCACGGCGCGTGGCTGTTTCCGGCGCACACGAACGTCTCGGTCAGCGTGGTGATCTGGCCGTTCCTCGCGGCCGGCGCCCGGCTGTCGATTCCGGCTCCGAAGATCGTCGCCGCGCCCGAGGAGCTGGCGGTGTGGATCCGCGAACGGGGCGTCACGCAGTTCTTCGCCGTCGCGCCGCTCGCCGAGGCGATGGCCCGGCTGGAATGGCCGCGCTCGGCGCTGCGGCTGATGCTGACCGGCAGCGACCGGGTCCGCGAGTGGGGCCGGTACGACCTGCCGTTCGAGGTCGGCAACTGGTACGGCGCGAACGAGGTCAACATCGTCACGTCGTCGGTCATCCCGTGGGACAAGCGGGTCACGTCGGCGACGGCGACCGAGGCGGACCGCAGCGGTCCGCCACCCATCGGACGGATCTGGCCGGGCGTCACCTGGCGCGTGGTCGACCCGGCCACCGACGAGCCGGTCTCCCCCGGCGCCATCGGCGAGCTCCTGGTCGGCGGCGAGCAGATCGCCATCGGCTACGTCTCGGCGCGCCGGACGGCGGAGAAGTTCCTACCCGACCCGCAGGCGAGCACCCCGGGCGCCCGGCTGTACCGCACCGGCGACCTCGTCCGGGTGCGCCCGGACGGCCTGCTGGAGCATCGCGGCCGCATCGACGAACAGGTGAAGATCAACGGCGTGCGGGTCGAGATGGCGGACGTGGAGCGGGCGTTACTGGCGTGCCCCGGCGTGCGGGAGGCCGCCGCCGCGGCGGTCGACACCGCTTCCGGGCGCCAGCAGTTGGTGGGCTACGTCGTCACCGACCGCGCGGTGACCGACGGCGTGCTGCGCGCCGCGCTGGTCGAGCTCCTGCCGGCCGCCATGGTGCCGGCCGCCTTCATCCGACTGCTGCGGCTGCCGCGCAACCGTGGTGACAAGCTTGACCGGCTGGCGTTGCCGCACCCGGACACGGTCGTGCCGTCGCCGGCCACGGGTGCCACCGCGGTCGTCGAGGCGGTCTTCGCCGAGCTGCTCAAGGTGGAGTCCGTCGCCCCCGGCGACAACTTCCTGCTGCTGGGTGGCGACTCGATGCTGGCGGCGCGCGCCGCGCGTGAACTGAGCCGGCGCCTCGGGCAGTCCGTGTCGGCGAAGGAGGTCCTGCTGCATCCGACACCGGTCGAGCTGGCCGGCCGGCTCAACGGCGGCTGAACCACCGCACGACGATCGCCCGGAACGACCATCGGCACCGTGGTCGTGCCGGGCGATCCGGCGTTGGGGCGGCGTGGCCGGGGCCACGCCGCCGGTCACTCGGCGAGAAGCAGCCGCAGGCTCTCGGGGCAGGACGCGAATGCCCAGTGGTTGCCCGGTAGCGTGCGGAACTCGGTGTCGGCGACCTCGCTCCACGCGGGGTCGACCGCCTCGGCCGGCGGCACCACGTCGTCGTCCTCCCAGGCCACCGCGACGACCGGGCACGGCACGCGCCGGGCGGCGTCGTAGCGCCACGGACGGTGCACCTCGACCTCCTGCCGGAGCACGGTGGCGCCGATGCGCGCCAGCTCCACCGGCATGTCCGGGTTGCCGAGACCGCGCTGGACCTCCTGGATCTCGGCGACGAAATCGTGCCGTTCGATGTCGACCTTGTTGAGGCCGCCGTAGAGGTCCTTGTGGGGCGGACCCCACGACGACGCCACGAGCTTGCGCGGCGGGCGCCGGCCGTGCTCGGCCAGCCACAGGGCGGTCTCCAGGGCGAACGGAACCCCGCCGCAGTGCGCGAAGAAGACATAGTCGCGATCGGTGAACGGGGAGAGGAACGCCCCCAGGTCTGCGCCGTACTCCCGGTGGGTCGGGAACGGCGGCTCGGCGAACCGGTTCTCGCGACCCGGCGGCTGCACCGCCGCCACGGCGCCCGCCTTGATCGTGCGTGGCCAGCGCCGGTACGACGCGGCGCCCGCGCCCGCGTACGGGAAGCAGAACACCAGCGCGCTGGCCTCGTCCGGGACCTTTCCGAACAGCCATTTCCGCGGATCTCGATGTTTCGCCACGTTACGCAACGTAGCCCGGTGCGGCTGAGCGCTCCCGAGCCGATGACAGGTCGACGAAAGGAATTCCGGCGCCTCTTTCACGCTCGTGTCGCCGGTGCGGTACCACGGCGGGCCGATTTTCTACGGTCGATCCGGTGCACGTTTCCGACCGCCGCACAACAATCATGTTCGAGGAGCCGAGGCGATGACGATCTGGCACAGTGCCGCGGCCACCGCCGCACCCTGCGAGGTGACGCCGTGACGACGACCGCTCTTCTTCCCGCCGCGCCGGTGCAGAAGCAGATGTGGGTCGTGGACCGGATGGACCCGGCCGCGGCCATCTATAACGAGGACATCGCGTTCTGGATTGACGGCGACCTGCGGGTCGAGGTGCTGCAGCGGGCGTGGTCCCTGCTGACCCGGCGCCACGACGCCCTGCGCTACACCTTCGACGTTCACGACGGCGACCTGGCCTTGCACGTCGCGCCGGAGGCGGAGGTCTCCTTCGAGGTCGTCGAGCACGCTGGCGAGCAGGAGGCGCTGGCCTGGGCGGCCGAGCTGATCCAGCAGCCGTACGACATCACCGCGCGGCCTCCGGTGCGCCGCCTACTCGCCCGCGTGGGCGGGCGGCACCTGCTGGTCATCGGGTTCCACCACGCGATCATCGACGCGGGCTCCCTGGCGCTGCTGTTCGAGGAGCTCGGCGAGGTCTACGCGGCCCTGCTGGCCGGTCGCGAGCCGGCGCTGCCGCCGGTGGAGCGGACCTACACCGACTTCATCGCCTGGACGGCGCGCGACGAGCAGCGGCGACGGGTCGACGAGCAGCTGCCGCAGCTCGTCGCGCAACTGACCGAGGGTGGCCGCCCGACCAGCGCCGAGCTGCCCACCGACCGCCCCCGGCCGCCGGTCAAGAGCACCCACGGCCGGCTGACCGAGGCGCACTTCGCGGCCGCCGCGGTGGCGCCGCTGCGCCGGTTCGCCGCCGCGCACCGGGCCACGCCGTTTCACGTCCTGCTCGCCGGCATGACGGGCCTGCTGCGCCGGTACACCGGGCTGGACGACATGGTCTTCGGCGTCGGTACCGGCGGCCGGCCGGAGGGCTTCGAGGAGGCCATCGGGCCGTTCTCGTGCTTCGTGCCGGTGCGCGCGCGGACCGGGCCGGGCACGACCTTCCTCCACCTGATCGAGCAGGCGCGGGACACGGCGTTCGGCCTTGAGGAGGCCCAGTACGTGCCGTTCAGCGAGGTCGTCAGCCGGGTCGTCGCCCGGCGGGACCCGACCCGCTCGCCCCTGGTGCAGATCGTGTTCAACGCGCCACCGCTGAGCTTCCGCGGCGACGTGCTGGACGGCTGCGTCCTGCACCCGGCCCGCCTGCCGCGCACCCGTTCCCGGGTCGACCTGCTGGTGAACCTGGAGTGGGTCGGCGACGACGTCGTCTGCAGCTCCGAGTTCGACGACGCGCTCTACGACGAGCAGACCGTCCGCACGTTCCTGGGCCAGCTCGGTGTGTTCCTCGAAGCGGCGATGCAGCGGCCCGAGGCGCCTGTCGACGAGCTGCCCATCGGGTGGCCCGTCCAGCCGCCGGGGGAACCGGCACTCACGGATCGCGGCGCTGCGCCCCCGGCCGGCGCGACGGTCGACTGCGACGGGGAATGGTGCGGGCTCGGCGATGACGGCTTCGTCTCGGCATTGTCGGGCGCGGCGGTGGTGCTCGAGCGCACCGGCCGGCCGGCGCCGGTCGGCGTCGAAGGGGACCTGCTGGTGAACGGCCGGGCGATGCCGGGCATCCGGGCGCGCCGGCTTCCCGACGGGCGGCTGCGGTGGCGGCGGCCCGAGGAGCGGCAGTCCGTCCGCGACGCCTCGGCCACCAGCGGCTCCCGCGTGGAGCGGCACCTCGTCGAGGTCTGCCGCGACCTGCTGGAGCACGACGAGGTCGCACCGGACGACGACTTCTTCCTCGCCGGCGGCCACTCCATGCTGGCGGCGCGCCTCGTCCAGCGGCTCAGCGAGGAGTTCGGCGTCGACATACCGCTGCTCATCGTCTTCGAACACCCGGTCCTGGCGGAGCTCGCCGGCGAACTTGAGGCGCAGTTCCCGGTGCTGGATCAGGTGCTGGCCGAGCTGGAGCAGCTCCCCGACAGCGAGCTCGGCGCCCTCGACGCCGAGCTGCCGCCGGACGAGCCCGACGACCCCGCGACGGTCACCGTCCTGTCCGGCCACGAGCAGCCGTTCTGGCTGATGGAGCAGTTCGCGCCGGGCAGCTCGGTGAACACGATGACCCTCCGCGTGCGCGGCGCCGGTCCGCTCGACCTGGTCGCGCTGGAGGAGGCGCTGAACCGGGTCGTGGCGCGGCACGAGATCCTGCGTACCACGTACGGCGCCGACGAGGCGCTGAACGCCTGCCGGCGGGTGCACGACGACGTGCGGCTGCGCCTCGCCGTGCACCGCACCGACGCCGAGGGCGCCCGGCGGCTCACGGAACGGGAGGCGACCACCGGGTTCGACATCGGCCGGCCCCCGCTGCTGCGATGTGTCGTGGTGTTCATCGGCGACGAGCGCTTCGAGCTGCTCCTGTCGTTCCACCACCTGGTGATGGACTACTGGGGCGTCACCCGCGTGATGCTGCCGGAGCTCAGCGCGTACTACCGGGAGCAGGTCGCCGGGGTGCCGGCCCGGCTCGACCCGGCCGAGGGGTATCGCGGCGCGATCCTGCGCGACCAGCGCCGGCGGAGGTCGCCGGCCGGGCGCGCCGAGCTGGAGTACTGGCGCGAGCAGCTGCGCGGCATGCGCGCGGTGGAGTTGCGGGCAGACCGCGATCCCGGCGACGCCGTGGACTTCCGCGGCGCGGTCGCGACGGCCGAGGCCGACGCGGCACTGGTACGGGCGCTCGAGGCATACGTGAGCCGGCAGCGGACGACCCCGTTCGTGGTCATCGCGGCCGCCGTGGCGGCGACCGCCCGGCGGTGGGCCGGCAGCGACGACGTGACGTTCATGTCGCCGGCGGAGAACCGGCGCGACGAGGCGGACACGAGGGTGATGGGCACCTTCGTCAACCTCGTGTCGCTGCGGTTCCGCTTCACACCGGACCTCACGTGGGACGGGCTCGTGGCCCAGAGCCGGCAGGTCACCCTGGACGCGTACGCGCACCAGTCGGTGCCGGTCAGCGACGCCCTGGCCAGCATCGGCCAGCAGCATGTCATCGCCAGCGGCCAGGGGCGGTACCTGGTGCTGAACGTCTTCTCCGACCGCACGGGCCTGCAGCTGGAGGGCTGCCGGGTCGACGGCGGCGAGATCGTGCCGCACGACTCGGCCAGCACCGATCTGGAGCTGTCGGTACTGCACACCGCCGACCGGCTGGAACTGACGCTCAAGTACCGCTCCGGCCGGTGGCAGCCCGACACCGCCCGGCGGATCGTCGACGACGTCCTGGACGCGCTGCGCCGTCTCGTCGGCGACGGCACCGCCCGGTTGGACGAACAGCCCTGCCTGGAAGGGGGACCGTTGTGCGCACAGTAGTTCCACCGCAGTTCTCCGGCGAGGACCTTCAGCAGCTTCTCGTCGTCTCCCTGGCCGCCGGCGGCGGCGCGGGTGACCGGCCGCGGCCGGCGCCGGACGCCGCCCAGGGCGCGCCGGTCGAGCCGCTTGTGGCGCCGCGGCCGGAGCCGGTCGACGCGCCGCCGTCGCCGCCCGCCGACCCGTGGGACGAGCCGTGGTAGCGGCCGACGTACCCGCCGCCTTCCGGCCGTACCTCCAGCTGCCCGCCGACATCGAGCCCTCCGGCCCGCCCGAGCCCGACTCGGGCGCGGTCCTCGTGACGGGCGCGACCGGCTTTCTCGGCAGCGCCCTCGTGAGCGAGGTGCTCGCGCGGTGGCCGGGGCGCACGGTGTACTGCATCGTGCGCCCGGGCACCGGCGGCGCCGACGAGCGGCTGCGCCGGGCGCTGATCGAGGCCGAGCTGTGGGACGAGTCGTGGCGGGACCGGCTGCGCGCGGTCGGCGGCGAGCTCTGCGAGCCCGGTGCCGGCCTCGCGCCGCCCGACGCGGCCCGGCTGCGCGACGAGGTGTCGCTGATGCTGCACAGCGGCGCCTTCGTGAACCTGGCGTTCCCCTTCGAACAGGTCCGGGCGGCGAACGTCGGCGGCACCGTGGAGATGCTGCGGATGGCCGTGACCGGCCGCCCCAAGCGGATCTGTCACATCTCCACGCTGTCGACCATCGACATCAACGCCCGCGACGGCGAGTGGCTGCCGGACCCGGCGCCGCTCGGCGCGTTCGAGGCGATGACGACCGGCTACACCAAGAGCAAGTGGATCGCCGAGCGGCTCGTCGAGGAGGCTGCGCGCCGCGGCGTCGACGTGCGGACCGTTCGCATGGGCGCGCTGGCCGGGCACTCCCGCACCGGGGTGTCCAACCCGAACGACTACGCCTGGCTGGTTGTCTGCGCCTGCCTGGAGCTGGGCGCGGTGCCGCTGATGCGGGCACCGACGAGCTGGCTGCCGGTAGACCTCATCGCCCAGGCCTGCCTGCTGCTCGCGGGGCTGCCCGGCGAGGGGTACCGCCCGTACCAGATCCTGCCGCCGGGCCAGGTCACGTACACCGACGTCTTCAGCTGGCTGCGCCGGGCCGGGTACCGCCTGCCGACGATGGCGTTCCCGGCATGGCGGGAGCGGCTGCGCCAGTACGCCGACCGGGGCTCCCGGGCGGTGCAGGCGATCGCGTCGGTCATCCCCCAGGGCGGCCTGCCCGGCGAGGCCCAGGTCAACCTGCACTCCCCCGAGACCGCGGAGATCCTCGCCCAGCACGGCATGACCCCGCCCCGGCTGACCGAGCCGATGTTCCAGACGTTCCTGCGCACCGGCTATCGGCGCAACGAGCTTCCCGCCCCGACGACGGAAGGATTCCGGTGAGTGCTTCAGCCTCCGACTACGACCACGTCGCGCCGTACTACGACGACCTGACCTCCGCGCTGCCCGACACCGCGCAGGCGGTGGACTTCCTCGCCGAGCACGCCGGCGCCGGACGCATCCTCGAGCTCGGCGTCGGCACCGGCCGGATCGCCTGCCCGCTGTCGCTGCGGGGCTTCGACGTGACCGGCCTGGACAACTCTCCCGGGATGCTGACCCGGCTGCGCTCGCGCAGCGACGGCGCGAAGGTGAACGTGGTGCTCGGCAGCTTCACCGAGATGCCGGTGGAGGGCCAGTTCGATCTTATGTACGCGGTGTTCAACTCGCTGTTCTGCGTGGTCACCCAGGACGAGCAGCTCCGGGCGGTACAGCTGGCGGCACAGCACCTGGCGGAGGACGGCACGCTCGTCATCGAGACGGACCTGCCCGACCTCGCCCGCTCCGACAGCGCCGGCCGCACGCTCAACACCGGCGGGGTCGAGCGGAACCGGGTCTTCATCGAGGCGGCCATGCACGACGCCTCGACGCAGCGCATCCGCACCCAGACCATCATCGTCTCGGAGCAGGGCATCCAGATGTTCCCGGTGATGCTGCGCTACTTCTGGCCCAGCGAACTGGACCTGATGGCCAAGCTGGCCGGACTGCGCCTGGTCCGGCGGTACAGCGGCTGGGACAAGACCCCCTTCACCCGCGACAGCAGCCGGCAGATCAGCGTGTTCCAGCGCGAGGTACAGCGGTCCTGACGAACGCGCGACGACCCGGCAACAACGAAGGACGGCCAGCCGATCGATCGGCTGGCCGTCCTGACGTCGGCGCGGTCCGGTCACAGGTCCCCCAGCAGCCGCTCGAGCGCCGCTTCGTCGAGCAGGTCGGGCCGGTACTGCACCATCAGCGGCAGCTCGCCGCTCGGCTCGTCGACGAACTCGAGTGAGGCGACCACGCCGGTTCGCGCCGGCGACGGCCCGTCGGGCCACGCCGGTCGCAGCGGCACGAGCGTCGTGCGCCGGTCGGCGCAGGTGATCGGCGCCTGCGGCGGCCGCGCGGCGACCACCACGTCCGGCACGGAGCGCAGCCGCTCACCACCGTGCGGCTGCAGGGCCAGCATCTCGGCCGGGACGGCGTGCGACAGCGCCCACGCGACGTCGTCGCGGACATTGTCGGGCCCGGTGCCGGTGAAGGGCACCAGCAGCGTCGAGGCGAGCGGCCCGACGAGGTGCTGCGTGCCGTCACCGCGACCGCCGAGCACGAGGGCACCCACCTGGGCGCCGGTCGCGGCGTGCAGCCGGTCCAGCAGCAGCGCGGCGAGGTCGATGTCGTGCTGCTCGGCCGTCTTGCGCAGCCGCGCGTACTGCTCCTCGGAGAGGGTGATCCGCCGGGTGGCCGTGCTGTGGTCGGAGCCGGTGCGCCGGGTGGCCGCCCGCGGCAGCCGGGCGCGCCACTGGCCGACCAGCTCCGCCACGGCCGCACCGCTGCCCTGGCCCCGCTGCGCCCGGGCGAGGTCGGTGAAGCTCATCCGGGCACCGTCCGCCACCGCATCGCCGGCCGCCGCCGCGTCCGCCGACGCCTGCGGGGTTGCGCCGGGCAGCGCGGTGCCGTAGACGGCGGCCAGGTCGGACAGGACGATCGCGGCGGAGGCCGCGTCGCAGATCGCGTCGTGGAACGACAGGTACAGCGCCCGCGCGGAGTCCGCCTCCTCGACCAGCAGCGCCCGGAACAGCGGTCCGGCCGCCAGATCGAACGGCCGCTCGGCCCACCGGCGCACGGTCGCGAGCGTGTCGGCCGGGCCGGTGGTCACCGCCTCCTCGAAGTCGATCTCCGTCGACGGCTCGATGATCTGCACGGAGTCGGTGCCGCGCAGCTCGAACCGGACCCGCAGCATCTCGTGCCGGTCCAGCACGGTCTGCAGCGCGGTGAGCAGCTCGCCGACGTCGACGGGGCCGAGCAGCTGGGCGGCGGCCACGAGGCCGGGTGCGGTCACACCGGGCACGACCTGCTCGGCGACGCACAACGCCGCCTGGGCGAACGTGACCGGGGCGGAGCGGGTGCCGGCGTCGTCGCCGGTGCCGACGAGCATCGCCTCGGCCAGGGCGACCGCCCAGGCGCGGACGGTCGGCACGGTGAACAGCTCCCAGACCGGCAGGTCGACGCCGAACTCGCCGCGGATGCGCGCGACGATCTCCATCGCCAGCAGCGAGTGCCCGCCCAGGTCGAAGAAGTCGTCATCGGCGCCGACCGACTCGACGCCGAGCACGTCGGCCCACATCTGGGCGATCGGCGCTTCGAGCTCGCCGACGGGCGCGCTGTCTGGCTGCGCCTGCTCCGCCGGGCCGGTGTTGAGCAGCGCGTCGCGGTCGGGCTTGCCGTTGACGGTCAGCGGGATCGACTCGACGATCAGGAAGCGGCTTGGCACCATGGCCGAGGGCAGCTCGTCGCGGAGCCGGGCGCGCAGCTCGGCCGTATCGGCATCGCCGACGAGGTAGGCCACCAGCTCCGTGTTGCCCGAGTGGTCCGGCGCGGCGGTGGCCACGCACTGCCGGACGCCCGGCTGACGCAGCAGCGCCGCCTCGACCTCGCCGAGCTCGACCCGGTGACTGCGGATCTTCACCTGGGTGTCCTTGCGGCCGGCGAACATGGCGCCGCCCGAGGAGTCGACCCGGACCAGGTCGCCGCTGAGGTAGCAGCGGGTGCCCGGCACGTCGGCGTACGGGTCGGGCCGGAACCGCTCGGCGGTCAGCCGGGCACGGTTGTGGTAGCCGGCCGCCACCATGTCCCCGCCGATGGCCAGCTCGGCGCGCACGTTCAACGGCACGATGTCGAGCTGCTCGTCGACCGGGTAGTACGTCGTGCCGGCCGACGGCTTGCCCAGCGGCAGATAGCCCGGGTCCTCGACGCGATGGAACGAGCACAACACCGTCGTCTCGGTGGGCCCGTAGCCCTGGTACACCCGCGAACACCGCTGCAGCAGCGTGGCGGCCAGCTCACGGCCGAGCGCCTCGCCGCCGGTGATGGCCCGGACCCGGCGGCGCCTGTCGGTGCCCAGGCCGGCCAGGACCAGCATCTGCAGCAGCGACGGGGTCGCGCAGACGGTGTCGACCTGATGCGTTTCGATGCACTCGAGCAGCACCGACGGTTCACGCTGCCGGGTGCCGCCGGGTAGCAGCACCACCGTCGCGCCGTTGGCCAGGGGCGCGAAGATGTCGCTCAGCATCATGTCGAAGGCGAGGCTGGCCACGGACAGCACCGTGTCGCCGGCCCGGATGGCGGGCTCCTCGACCCGCATGATGTGGGCGAACTGCGCCAGTTGCCGGTGCTGCACCATGACGCCCTTGGGCTGCCCGGTGGAACCGGAGGTGTAGATGACGTACGCGATGTCGTTCTCGTCCGGCGCGAGCCGCTCGCCGGTGTCGAACAGCACGGCCTCGGCGGCCAGTTCGTCGAGCAGCGCCTTGTCGGCCTCGTAGCCGAGGGTGAGCTCACGCGCCGCCGTATGGTCGGTGACGAGCAGCGCCGGCCTCGCGTCCTCGAGGGTGAGCCGCAGCCGCGCCACGGGGTGCTCCGGTTCCAGCGGTACCACGGCCCGGCCCGCCTGGAAGGCGCCGAGGACGAGCGCGACGATCTCGGGGCTGCGGCCAGCGCATAGCGCGAGCCAGCCGCCGGGCGGGATGCGCTCGCGCAGCAGGGCCGCGTAGCGCTCGGCGCGTCGGGCCAGGGTCGCGAAGGACCACGGCCGGCCGTTCCAGCGCAGCGCAACCGCGTCGGGGTGCACGGCCGCGAAGCGCGCGAACTTCGTCGGAAGGTCGACCGGCCGCGGCGAGCGTTGCTGGGCCGCCAGGTCTGGCTGAGCGAACATGTCAACGGATGTCGTCGTCATCAGAGCAACCGCCCGAATAGTCTGTCGAGGTTCACCTCGGCCTCGTCTGCCAGTCTTTGCCGGCGCCGGTGCGCCGGACAACAGTTCTTTCCCGGACCTGTGCCCGTCCCGGACCCGCGTCCTGCGGCCCGGGGATTCGCGGGCCGCAGGACGCGTCGATGCGGGCTAGCCGCCGAGCCGCACCGGCAGCTGTTGCAACTGCCGGAACAGCGGCGTCGGCATCCACCTGAGCTCCTCCCGCGGCACCGCCAGCCGGATCTCCGGGAACCTGGCCAGCAGCGCCGGCAGGGCGATCCGCGCCTCGGTCAGCGCGAGCAGCGCACCGACGCACCGGTGGATGCCGGCGCCGAACCCGAGGTGCTGGGAGTCGGTCCGCGTGACGTCGAACCGGTCGGCGTCGGCGAATCGTCGGGGGTCGCGGTTGGCCGAGGCGAGCAGGCTGGCGACCACTTCGCCCTTCGGGATCGTCGTGCCGCTGTACTCCAGGTCCTCGGTACTGATCGCTAGCGACACCCCGAGCGGCGACTCGAACCGCATCATCTCGTCCACCGCCGCCGGCCACAGCGACGGATCGGCCTCCACCTTCGCCCGCTGCTCGGGATGGCACACGAGCAGCATGGCGCTGGTGGACAGCAACGCCACCGTGGTCTCGTGACCCGCGATGAGCAGGTGGAAGATGACCCCGATCAGCTCCTCGGTGCTGAGCGAGTCGCGCTCGTCCACGGCCTGGACCAACACGGTGACCAGGTCGTCGGCCGGCTCTCTACGCTTGCGTTCGATGAGGCTCTGGCAGTACACCGCCAGGTTCCGCTGCGACTCGCGCAGCCGGTCCCGGGCGGCCTGCCCCGCTCCCGACATGACGAGGCCGTCCATCCAGCGCCGGAAGTTCGGCCGGTCGGCGACCGGGATGCCCATCAGCCGGCAGATCACCGTCAACGGCAACGCGAAGCCGAACGCGTGCACCAGGTCGACCTGCTCGCGGCCCTCCATGCCGTCGAGGATCCGCTGGACCAGATCCTCGATCCAGCCCTCCAGCTCCTTGACCCGCCGCCCGGTGAACGCGGACTGCACGAGCTTGCGCATCCGGGTGTGGTCCGGCGGGTCGACCGACAGCAGATTCTTGTTGGTCAGCAGATCGCTGCCGCCGGTGTACTCCACCACGCCCGGCGGCGCCCGCCGCAGATCCCGGCTGAGGCGGGGATCGGTCAGCGACTGCTTCACGTCGTCGTACCGGGCGAGCGTCCACATGTCGAAGCCGTGCGGTGAGGGCGCCTTCGACACCGGCTCGTGGTCACGCAGGTAGGCGTAGACCGGATAGGGATCGACGATGAAGTCGCGGGTGAACAGTGGATGCTGCTCGACGCGAGCCGTCACGATGCTCCCTTCGTGTGCGTGTAGGACGTCCGGCGGCGGTTCAGTGACCGGGCAGCGGCACTGAGCACAGCCCGAACCGCGGTGCCCGGCCGGTCGACAGGAATGCCTGCACGGTCGAGTCGGCGCACGGTGTGCGGCCCAGCTGCAGGTGGCCGCTGGCGTTGAGCACCACCGCGTCGGCCTGCAGGCGCGCGGCCACCTGCAGCGCGCCCTGGGACGGCGCGAGGGGGTCGTCGGTCGCGGACAGCACGAGCACCGGCCGCCGGCCGGGGTTGAGCCACGGTTCGCTGGTCCGCTCCGCCGCGGTGACCGGCCACGCCTCGCACTTCATCTCGGCGTAGCCGTACCGGCCGCCCAGGTACCGGGTGGCCCGCAGCGACGCATCGAGCTGCCGGTCGTAGGGCTCCGGCGTTCTCGGCAGCGCCCGGTCCAGGCAGGCCTGCGAGTAGTACTCGGCGAACCCGCGGTCATCGCCGGTGGGCAGCTGCACCGTCGGCAGCGGCTGCGCCTGCATCGCGGCCAGCGCCTGGCTCAGGTCCGGCCAGCCCTGCGGGAACAGCATCGCCCCGCTGATGTAGTCGATCAGCGAGCCATCGGTGACGATGTCCCACCGGCCGGGGTGGTCGATGCGGTTCTGCCGGGTCTTGGCCAGCAGCTGCTCGAACGCGCCGCGCGGGTCTCCCCCGCCGAACGCGCACAGCGCCGGCGTGTCCTTGCACCAGCGGAAGAAGGTGTCCAGCGTGTGTTCCGTGGCGCGCATCTGGTCGATGTCGAAGGCGAACGGGTCGTTGATGTAGCGCTCGGGGTCGAACGGCGAGTCCAGCACCATCGCGGTCACCCGGTCCGGGAACATCTTCAGGTAGTTCTGGCCCAGGATCGAACCGCCGGACAGGCCGATGAAGCGCACGCCGGGCTCGCCGAGCGCGATGCGGACCCGGTCCAGGTCACGAGCCGACGTGGTGCTGCTCAGGTACGGCAGCAGCGCGGCGCTGCGCTCACGGCAGTACGCCGTGAGCCCGTGGGCCTCGCGGACCCGCTGGTCCCGGTCGGCCCGGGTCTGCGCGGCCGACAGCGGTGCCTCGACCTGCCGGTTCTCCTCGTAGGTGGTGCAGCGCACCAGCGGGTCGCTGGTGCCGACGCCGCGGGTGTCGAGGCCGACGATGTCGTAGTCGCGGTTGAGCCCGCTCAGCACGGACCGGAACGCGCGCACGAACGTGGTGCCGCCGCCGTTCTGAGTGCCGGCATTGACGATGATCGAGCCCTTCGCGGCCCCGCCGGTGGCCGGCAGCCGGGACAGTCCGATGTGGATGGTGGCCGCCGACGGGTCGGCGTAGTTGAGCGGAACCGTCACCGAGGCGCACTGGAACCCGTCGCCGCAGTCGGTCCACGAAGGACCCCCGGCCGGTGGCGCGGCCGCCGCCGGACCGGCGCTGACGGTGAACGCCGCGACGGCGGCTGCCATCACCGAGCGCCCCCAGGCACGGTACACAGGATGTGACGCCATATCTCCCTCCTCCCTCCGGCCGGCGGGCGGCCGGTCCGGAGGCACGGATGAACACATTGCTCTCAGCAGGAGGCTAGCCATCCTGGCGGCCGAAGCCGCCGAAGAAACAGAGTTCGAACAGATCCCTGCTTCCGCCGCGCGGCGCGTCGGCACACTGGCATCGACCGGAGAGGAGTGCGTCGTGCGTGAACCAGAGGGAACCGTGGCCACCAAGCCGGCTGAGTGGCGCGAGCGGACGGCGGGGGCGGTCGAGGATGGCGCGCGGCCACCACAGGCACCGACGCGGCCGGCATCCGGTGCCGGCGCGTCGCTCGGCCGCGAGGTCGACCGCATCGACTGGCGCTCGACCCTGTACTTCTGGCTGGAGAACACGCTGTACGTCAACAGCCAGGGCATGTATGCCGGACAGTACGAGCTGTCGTCGGGCACGAACCAGCTCACCCCGCCGCGGATGTTCATCGACGCGCTGCGCGAGTTCCGGCCCACCAACTACTGGGAGATCAACACGTACACGGGGCCGCTCGGCGACACGTCGCTGCGCGACGCGGTCGTCAACTACGAGAACGCGGTCAACGGCTGGCGGATCGGCCGCGACAACGTCGCCGTGACGAGCGGCGCGCATGAGGGCATCCACATCGCGCTGGCCGCGCTGCGCCGGCAGGGTCGCCGCCGCGCCCTCGTGCTGGGTCCGCAGGTGCCGCTGATATTCCAGGCGTTGCTGCAGGAGAAGTTCAGCTTCCGCGAACTGTGGTCGGCCGATCCGTACGCGCTCGTGCCCTCCGCCAGTGAGGTGCTCGCCGCGCTGGAGCGCCACCGCTTCGACGTCGTGCTGCTGACCTCGCCGAACAACCCCACCGGGGTGCTGTACCGGCCCGAGGAGCTCGAGGCGATCGGCGTCGCGACGCTCGAGACCGGCGGCGTGCTCGTCGTCGACAAGATCCTCTCCGATAGCACCGTGCCGGGCAGCCCGATGCCCGCCGCGACGTGCCAGGCGATGGGCGACTGGATCACGTCGGGGCGCTGCGCGGTGGTGGACAGCCTGTCGAAACGCCGGGCGGTGAGCGGTCTGCGCAGCGGCTACCTCGTCGCACCGGCCGACATCGTCGCCGCGCATTCGATGTTGACGCTCGGCGGCTGCCCGCCGCTGCTGCTGACCAGCGCCGCGTCGGCCGACCTCAACTGCTCGGCGCGGCTGCACGCCAACGGCGCGCCGGTCACGGGCACCGACCGCGCCCACGCCGAGGACCTGCGGCGGATGCGGGCGACCGTGGCATCCAACTTCCGCCTCGCCCGCGAGATTCTGCAGGACTACTGGGTGTGGGACTCCAAGCAGCCCGGCTGCATGAACTGCGTGGTCGGGCTGCGGGTCGGCCCGACCGTGCCGGACGACCGGCAGAAGTGCGAGCGCCTGTTCACGCAGCGAGTCAGCTGCCACCCGCTGAGCACCTTCGTGGCCGACGCCGGACTGCTGCGCCGGCCGCACTCCGAGGGCGTGCTCGAGGCGAGACTCACGGTCGCGATGGAGCCCGCCCGGTTCGAGGAGACCATGCTGCGCACCCGCTGCGCCCTGCGCGCACTGGGTGCCTGACGACGGCGCCGCGCCTGACCATGACGCTGGGGTACGCGACGCGCGTACCCCAGCGTGGTTGTCGGGCGTATCGGCGGTTCGGAACGGATGTCAGGACCGGGCAGCGAACTGCCGCGGCCGCCCGGTCGCCGGGTGGCCGTTGTTTCGCGCGAACGGGCAGGCCGGCTCCTCGCGGCTCGCCTGACCGGCGTGCGGCTCGGCCATCGCCTCGCGCTGGATCGTCGAGACGGCGTCCCACAGGCGGCCGAAGGGCATGCTGAGCCGGCCGGCCAGCCAGGCCGTCCCGGACGTGCCGCCGGTGCCGGAGCGCTGGTGGCCGATCATCTTCGCGGTCAGCTCGATGTGCATCACCCGCCACTTCCAGGACTTCCGCGACACGTCGAGCATGACCAGCACGATGCGGGCGAGGTCTGAGTGGGGGGCCGCGGTCGGCGTCAGCAGCTCCTCCACCGTCACGCCCTCGCGGTCGCACGCCTCCAGCAGCGCCTCCAGCAGCGGGGCGTCCCCGCTGCCGCGCAGGCCGAGGCGGCGGTCCAGGGCGGCGAACTGACCCGACTGCGCGCCGCTGGCGTTGCCGAGATCACCGCGGAACGTGGCGAACCGGCCGGGCGGCATGGACGCCAGCGCCTCGAGGTTCGTCGCCATCACGTCCAGCACGACCGCCGACCGTTCCAGGCACTCGACGGCGTCGGCGTAGCGGCCGTCGGCAAGCGCCGCGCTCGCCTCGTCCAGGTCGATCAGGATCTGCGACAGCCACAGCTCGGTGCTCTGGTGCGTCACGATGAAGAAGTGCTCGCAGGAGTGGTTCAGCGGCCGGTCCGCGCGCGAACGCGCATGCTGCAGCTGCAGAAGCTCCGGCACCCGGATGTACCCCGCGTAGGTGAGCCCCGTCATGACAGCCGCTCCGGCGTCCGGTCCGCACCCCACTCGTGGCACGCCTGCACGATCGCGTCGACGCCGGCGGCCAGCTGCGCCCGGTCCCCGGCCATCGAGATGCGGATGACGTGCTCGGTGCTCGGGTCACCGGGCAGCGCGAAGGCGGCCGCCGGAGCCACCGCCACGCCGCGCTCGGCGAGCAGGCGGGCCGCGAAGGCCTCGGCGGCGAGCCCGGACGAGGCGATGTTCAGCAGCGCGTACCAGCCGCCGGCGGGCGGGGCGTCGATGATGCCGGCGGCCACGAGGCCCGGCATGACCTCGTCGCGGGAGCGGCGCACCATGGCGACGTTGGCCCGGACGGCGTCCTGGGCGTCGAGCGCGGCGAGCGCGCCGATCTGCGACGGCGTCGGCGGCGCGATGATCGCACCCTCCTGGACCTTGCGCAGCAGGCCGGCGTACATGTCGTTGGGGGCGACCACGTAGCCGACCCGGCAGCCGGTCATCGCGTAGCTCTTGGAGAACGTGAACGCCGAGAACACCCGCCGGTCGTACGGATCGACGTCCGCCTCGAACGCGGCGAGGGAAACGTGCGGGGCGTCGTATGCGAAGTCCTCGTACGCCTCGTCGGCGACGACGAGCCAGTCGCGCTCGCGGGCCAGTGCGAGCAGGTCCCGCAGGGTCTCGGCGTCGGCGATGGCACCGGTCGGGTTCGCCGGGCTGTTCACTACGATCACCCGCGTGTCCGGGGTCGCCGCCCGGGCGATCGCGGCCACGTCGAGGCGGTAGCCGGGGCCGAGCGGGTAGCCGGTCACTCGATAGCCGTTGAGCATGCCCTGCTGGCGGTAGATCGGCCAGTGCACCTGCGGAATCAGCCAGCCGGCCCCGGGGGTGTGTACGGCCGCGCCGATCGCCATGAGCCCCTGGCAGGAGCCGGGCGTGACGAAGACCCGGTCCACGTCCGCGTCGATCCGCTGTCCGGCGAGCTTGGCGACCAGGGCCTCGCGCAGCTGCGGCATGCCTTCGGCGCTGGTGTAGGAGCACGATCCGGCGCGCAGCGCGCGGCTCATGGCCTCGACCGCGGCCGGCGGTATGTCGTATGCCGGCTCGCCGATGTGCAGGGCGATCGGCTCCCGGTGGTGCAGCGACGCCCAGCGCTGCGCGGCCCGGAACACCGCGTGCAGGCTGGACTCGGGAACCTGTTCGACCGGATACCTGGGCGGTTGTACGGCAAGCGTGGTCATCGACAGTCCTTCTCCTCACTCATGGTCACCTCCAGCAGTGGGTCACACGCTCCGTCCACCGTCGACGGCGATCAGCGCGCCAGTCACCCAGCCGGACATGTCGCGGTCGAGCAGCGTTTGTACCCATCGGGCCACCTCATCGGGGCGGCCGAATCGGGCCATGGGCGTGCTGTCCAGCAGCCCGTCGCGCAGGGCTCGGGTCTGCGCCGGGGCGAGCCCTAGGTCGTCGTACATGGGGGTGTCGACCGGTCCGGGCACGATCGCGTTGACCCGCACCCGCGGTGCCAGCTCCCGCGCGAGCGATCGGGTGAGGCTGTTGATCGCCGCCTTGGTCGCCCCGTAGAAGGACCGTCCCGGCATCGCGAGCACGCCACCGACCGACGTGACGTTGACGACGCTGCCGCGCCCCTCGACGAGCGCCGGCAGGAGGGCCTGGATCAACGCCGCCGGGGCACGCAGGTTGACGGCCAGCATGCGGTCGAGGTCGTCCAGGCGGGCCGACTCCAGCGGCGCGAAGCGGGCGAGCCCGGCACAGTTCACCAGGCCGTCCAGGCGCCCGAACCGCTCGGCGACCAACGTGCGCAGGCGTTCGGGCGCCGCCGGATCGGTGATGTCCATCGGCACCGGCACGACCGCGCCGTCGGCCGGTGCCGCCGCCGCGAGCGTGTCCAGTAACGCCGCGCGCCGGCCGACGGCGACCACGGTGTCGCCGGAGCTCAGCAGCCGCTCGGCCACCGCCCGTCCGATGCCGGACCCGGCTCCGGTGACCGCCACGATCCCGGCCGGACCGGCCTTCTCGCCTTCGCGCCCCACCCGACCAACGTGGGGCGAGCGGCGGTCGGCGCGCACGCTATCTGTCGCAGATGCTTCCCTCGTGCGGGTGTGGCCCGCCGAATTCTTCGACGAATCCTTCGGGTGCGTTGCCGTCCACCGCGCGGCGAAGCACATTGACCCGCAGACCCGTTCACGGATGGAGGCGAACGTGGAGATCGAGACCCTCGTGCACCGTCGCTTCGAGCAGTGGGCCCGCCGCCAGCCGGACGCGCCCGCCGTGGTCGACGGTGCCACCACGCTGACCTATGCCCAGCTCGACGCGCTGGCGTCGACGCTGGCGGCGCGGCTGGCCGACGACGGCGTCGGGATCGAGGATCCGGTCGCCGTGCAGATGCCCCGCGGTTACCGGGTGATCGTCTCCTTCCTGGCCGTCCTCAAGGCCGGCGGCTGCTACATCCCGGTCGATCCGGAGTACCCGTCGGCTCGCCAGTCCTTCATGAAGGAGGACTGCGGCGCGGTGCTGACGCTGACCGAGCTCGATGTGGACGCGGCCGCGGCGGCACCGCTGCGCGCCGCGCCGCGGCGCGACCTGATCGGCGCGGACCTCGCCTACATCGTCTACACGTCCGGCTCGACCGGGCGGCCCAAGGGCGTCATGGTGGAGCACCGCAACGTCTGCGCGCTGATGGACGAACCTCGGCTCGGCGTCGGCCCCGGCGAACGGGTTGCGCAAACGGTTTCGATATCGTTCGATGTCGCGGCGTTCGAGATCTGGGGCGCGCTGTGCCACGGCGGCTGCCTGGTGATCATGTCGAGCGGCCGGTCGGTGAAGGAGCTGGCCGCCGAGATCCGCGCGGTGCGCCCCGACTGGATGTTCCTGACCGCCGGCGTGTTCCACCTCATGGTGGAGCACGACCCAGCCGCGCTGTCGGCGGTCGGTGTCCTGCAGGCCGGCGGGGACGTGCTCGGCCCGGACCAGTTCTGCCGCGCGGCCACGCAGCCGCGCCGGGGCCTGTTCAACGCCTACGGGCCGTCGGAGACGACGGTGTACTCCGGCATCTACCAGGCGGTGCCGGGCCAGCGGCTGGAGTCGGTGCCGATCGGGACGCCGCCACGCGGCGAGCGCATGGTCATCGCCGACGACGGGCAGGACGACGGCGTCGGCGAGATCCTCATCGGCGGCGCCGGGGTGTCGCGGGGGTATTACCGCCGCCCGCGCCTCACCGCCGAACGGTTCGTGCCGGACCCGGACGCGACGACGCCGGGCGGGCGCCGATACCGCACCGGCGACCTGGGCAGCGTGGCGGCGGACGGGGCGTTCCTCATCCACGGCCGGGTGGACCGGCAGGTCAAGATCCGGGGGTTCCGAATCGAGCTGCCCGAGATCGAGAACATGCTCGTCGCCCACCCGGACGTGGGCCAGGCCGCCGTCAAGGTCTTCGACGTCGGCACGGAGAAGCGGCTCGGCGCGTTCGTCGCGCCCGCGAGCGACTCCCCCGTGTCGGCACCGCACCTGATGCGATGGCTGCGCGAGCGGCTGCCCACCTACATGCTGCCGTCGTACGTCCGCGTGCTCGACGACATCCCGCTGGACCCGAACGGCAAGGTCGATCGCGCCGCGCTGCCCTATCCGTGGGCGAGCCGGGCCGACCTCGACGGGCTCGACGGCTATGAGGAGCCGATCTCCCCGCTGGAGAAGCAGCTGAGCCTCGTGTGGGCGGACAACCTGCAGATCGACCAGGTCGGCCGGCACGACAACTACTTCCTGCTCGGCGGCGACTCGCTCCGGGTGATCTCGCTGCTGGCGGACCTGGGCGAGGTGGGCATCGAGGTGACGGCCGAGGAGTTCCTGGGCCACCAGACCGTGGCGGACCTCGCCGAGCTGGTGGAGCGGCGGCAGGCCGCAGCGGCGGAGGGCGGCCGGCCGTGACGGCGCACCGCACGATGGGCGGTCGCCCGCCGGCGGCCCGCGGACGGGCGGCGGGACGCTGGGTGACCCGGTCGCTGCCGAGGCCGGACGCCGCGTTCCGGTTGTTCTGCATCCCCTCCGCCGGCGCCGGCGCGACCGCGTTCCGCGGTTGGCCGGCGCTGCTGTCGGAGCGGGTCGACGTGGAGGTGCTGCCGATCTGCCCGCCCGGGCGCGAGCATCGCATCGCCGAGGCGCCGCAGATCGACCTGGACCGGCTGGCCGACGGCGTCGAGGAGTGGCTGGACCGGCCCTACGGGCTGTACGGGCACAGCGTCGGTGCCCGCCTGGCGTTCGAGCTGGCCCGCGAGCTGCGCCGCCGGGGGCGGCGCCACCCCGCGCTGCTGGCGGTGTCCGGTTGCCCGGCGCCGCAGCTGCCCGTGCCCACGCCCGAGGACTCCGGCCTCGACGACGCCGCGTTCCTGCGCCGGGTGATCGCGCTGGGTGCCCTGCCCGAGGTCGTGCTGAACGACCCAGAACTGCGGGAGCTGGTCCTGCCTCCGCTGCGCGCCGACTTCAGGTACGTCGACACCTACCGCTACCGGCCGGAGCCGCCGCTGGACCTGTACCTGCACGCGCTCGGCGGCGACCGCGACCCCGAGGCGTCGGCGGAGGCAATCCGGGCCTGGCGGGCGCAGACCGTCGGGCCGTTCCGCTGCTCGATGCTGCCCGGCGGGCACTTCTTCATCCACAGCGAGGTGTCGCGGGTCGTTGCCGAGCTCGCCACGTCCATCGCCGGATGCCTGGGGCACCGATGACGTCGCTGTGCCTGTGGGCGGGCACCCTGGCCGGCCACGACCTGTGGACCCGCATCCGCGCGGCGGGGCGTGCCGGCTTTGCCGGGCTGTCCGTCGCGCCGGCCGAGCTGGACGCCGTGCTCGTCGTCGGCGACGAGCCGCGGCTGCGGGCGGAGCTGACCCGCTGCGGCGTGGCGCTGGCATGCCTGGACCCGGTGGCGTCCTGGCTGCCCGATCCGGTTGCGGCGCATCCCGCGCATCGCGTCCACGCGGCGATGTCGGCGGCCCGCTGCCTGGAGCTGGGCGAGCGCTTCGGCATCACCCTGCTCAACGCCATCGACGTCACGTGGCGTGCCCTGCCGCACGCGGCTGGTGCGCATCTCGCGGACTTCGCCGCCCGGGCCCGCCGGCGGGGCATCACCGTGGCGGTCGAGGCGCAGGTGTCCTCCGGCATCCCGAACCTCGCCGCGGCGTATGAGCTGTGCCTGGCGGCCGGCCCGGACGTGCGCCTGACGATCGACACCTGGCACTTCTTCCGCGACCCACGCAACCGGATCGCCGATGTGCCGCCGGAGGCGGTGGGCGCGCTCCAGCTGGCCGACGGACCGGCAACGCCCGGCGCCGACCCGGTCGTGGAGAGCACGACCGGGCGGCTGATGCCCGGCGAGGGAAGCTTCGCGCTGCGCCGGCTGCTGGCCGCGACGGCGCCGCACCCGCGCTGCCCGGTCGGGCCGGAGGTCTTCACCACGCCGGTGCCCGCGGCCCGGGCCGCAGAGGTGGCGCTGCGGGCGCGCGACGCGACCGAGCGCACGCTGTCCGGCGCGGCGGTGGCTGGTCAGTCCCAGACGACCTTGGGCTGATCGTCGCGGTTGGCCTCGGCGACGAGGGCGGCGTTCTTCTCCGCCTTGCTGCGCTGCGCCGGCTTCAGGTCGGTGAACGTGGTGATATTCAGCTTGTGCTCGCTGCCGCGATACCGCCAGAATCCGGCGACCTCGCCGTCGACCAGCAGCGCCCCCGGCCCGGACAGCGCCTTCCAGATCTGCTGCCGCTGCCGGCTGTCGGGCACCAGCAGGCTCCGATCGACCTGCCGCAGATACGGGTCGTTCGCCGGCACGAGCACCACGCCCGACGCCTTCGGGGCCTTGCGCACCGCGTCGAGCAGCTCCTCGGGCAGCTCGTAGCGCTTGTTGGCGACCTGGACCTTGACGAGATCGTCGAGGCGCGACCACGTCGCGACGGTCGCCTCCGCACCGCCGAGCCACTCGCGCAGCAACGTCTTGGTCGACGGGCCGTTCACCCGCAGGTACGTCCGCACCAGTTCCAGCCGGGCGTCGCTCACCTTGTGCTGGCGATGGCGCGGCTTCGGGCACAGCGTGGTCGCCCGTCGCTCTTCGGGGCCGAGCACGACCTGCGCCTGCAGGCCCGCCGCCCGGAACGTCCCGTCGGGCACGTGGGTGGCCTTGCAGCGCTCGCACCAGCTCACCAGCGACTTGGACACCTGGTCGGCGACGGCGCGGCTCGCGTCGGCCTTGGACATCCGGCCCTTCACCACCGAGCGCAGCGCCCCGGCCACCTCGTCCACCGCCGCCACGTAGCGCGTTCCGCCCTCGTCGGAGGCGTCGGGGGCCAGCGCGTCGCGGATGAAGTCGACGTGGGTGATCCGGTGGGCGTGCGGCGCTCCGCGGACCGACCATAGGTTGACGAGGGGGCCGTCCGGGCCGATCGCCTCGACCGCCAGCGCACCGCCGATCTTGCTCGCCCGCTGCATCAACGACAGCTCGGCGCCGGCCTGACGACCGCCCTGCACGCCGAGGGCGAAAAGGTCGTCGAGGGACCTGTCACTCGACTGACCGTCCAGGCCGTGCCGTTGCCACCGGAATCCGATCCATTGCTCTCGGTCAACAGTCATCGCGGCTGCCACGCGAACCACGCTAGCAGCGGCCGAGCGGCGGCGCCGGGAAGTCCTTCGCGGCCGGGACAGGTTTTCCCGGCGGCGTCAACCGGCCGCCTGACCCGGCGCCGGCAGCAGCCCGGCGGCGAGCGCCACCACGGCTGCGGCGTGCCGCTGCAGGTAAAAGTGGTCGCCGTCGAACGTGTGCAGCTCGAACCGGCCGGTGGTGACCTCGCGCCAGCCTCGCACCGCGTCCGGCGGCGCCACCGCGTCCTGGTCGCCGGCGATCGCCACCACCGGAACGTCGAGGCTGCCGGCGGCCGCGGGCTGCCGGTACGTGGCGTCGAGCGCGAGGTCGGCCCGCACCAGCGGCGTGAAGAGCTCGCGCAGAGCGACCAGCTGCAGGATCTCCGGCTCGGTGCCGCCCAGCTCGGTCAGCGCCTGCCACATCTGAGCCTCCGACAGGAGGTGGATGTTGCTGTCGACCGCAACGTCCGGCGGCGTGTGCGCGGACACGACGAGGCCGTCGAGCGGCAGGCCGGCGTCGCGCAGCCGACGCGCCGTCTCGTACGCCACCGACGAGCCCATGCTGTGGCCGAACAGCACCGTCGGCGCCGGGTGCCGGCCGATCTCCTCGGCGAGGGCGTCGGCGATCTGCTCGACGCTGCCGGCGTACGGCTCGGCGAGCCGGTCGTGCCGGCCGGGGTACTGCACCGCCAGGACGCTGACGCCCGGCGGCCCCAGCTCCTGCCACGGCCGGAAGTAGGCGGCGTTGCCGCCGGAGTGCGGGCAGCACACGATCCGCGGCTCGCCGCTGCCCGGGTCCGTGCCGCGCAGCCACCGCTTCGGGGACGTCACGCTCCTGCTGGTCACCGTTTCAGCATGCCGCGCGCAGCGTCGCCGTTGCCCGATTCCTTGCGCACTTCAGTCGCGAAGGAACGCCGAAGGGATGGCCGGATCGCCACAGGATTCCCTGGGACAGTAGGACCGTCGGCGCCGGCGGTCGGCGCCGGCCATGGGCAGGGGGTGGTCACGATGCAGGACGTCACGACGCGGCACATTGCCGACTACGACCTGACCGCGCCGGAGACCTTCCAGCTCAACGACATGCACCGGCTATGGTCCAGCGTACGAAGCACGAGCCCGGTGTACTGGCACCCGTACAAGGACTCCGGTTTCTGGGTGGTGAGCCGCTACGACGACGTGGTGGCGGTGTACCGCGACAACGAGCACTTCACGTCGGAGCGCGGCAGCGTCCTGGACGTCCTGCTCGCGGGGCGCGATCCGGCCGGCGGGCGCATGCTGGCGGTCACTGACGGTCCCCGGCACCGCGCGATTCGCAAGGTGATGACCCGGTTCTTCACCCCACGGGCGCTCGCGGCGGTGACCCCGAGCATCCGGGAGCGGACCCGGCGGATCGTCGCGTCCGCGGTCGATCGGCAGACGGTCGACTTCGCCACCGAGGTCGCCGACCGCCTGCCGATCGAGGCGATCTGCGACCTGATGGCGATTCCCGACGCCGACCGTCCTCACCTGCTCGCCTGGAACAAGGCGGCACTGTCCTCGGACGACCCCGGCACGACGGCGCTGGACGCCCACGCGGCCCGGGCGGAGATCCTGTTCTACTTCAACGAGCTGATCACCGAGCGCCGCGAGCGGCCCGGCGACGACATCGTCAGCGCGCTGGCCACCGTGCGGGTCGACGGGCAGCCGCTGGACGACGACGCCGTGGCGCTGAACTGCTACTCGCTGATCCTGGGCGGCGACGAGTCCACCCGGATGTCGGCATGCTGCGCCGCGGTGCTGTTCGCGCGCCATCCCGGGCAGTGGCGCCGCCTGCGCGCCGGCGCGCCGGTCGAAGCCGCGGTCGAGGAGGTGCTGCGCTGGAGCACGCCGTCGATGCACTTCGCCCGCACCGCGCTGAGCGACGTGCGGATCGGCGCCGCGGCCGTGCGCAAGGGCGACGTCGTCACGCTGTGGAACATCTCGGCCAACTTCGACGAGCGGCACTTCGCCGACCCGGGCCGCTTCGACATCACCCGGCAGCCGAACGATCATGTGACCTTCGGCCAGGGTCGGCACTTCTGCCTCGGTGCGGTGATGGCCAGACTGGAGCTGCGCCTGCTGCTGGAGGCGCTGCGCGAGCAGGTCCGCGCGATCGAGCTGCCGGCGCCGCCGCGGCAGGTGTACTCCAACTTCCTGTCCGGCTACAGCAGCGTGCCGGCGAGGCTGGTCCCCGCGGGGTGAGACGCGACGGCTGCCCGGCGCCGTGCGCGCCGGGCAGCCGGTGTAGCGTCGCTCACCCGTCAGCCGGTCGGCACCGCCGACCTGGCCAGCCGCGCGACCGCCCGCGGGCTGGCGCCCAGGAACGCCTCCTTGAGCGGCAGACGGACCTCGAGCTGCCGGTTGAGCCGGCTGATCAGCCTGGTGTAGCGGATCGAGTCACCGCCGAGGTCGAAGAAGTTGTCGTCCGGTGCGAGGTTCGTCATCTGCAGCGACTCTTCGAACAGCGCGCGCACCGAGCGCTCGACCTCGTCCTCCTCCGGCGCGGCGGCCCCCGGTGCCGGCTCGGCCAGCAGCGCCGAGGGGTTCGGGGTCGGCAGCGCCGCACGATCTATCTTGCCGTGCGCGTTGGTCGGCATGTCGGGCAGCGCCGAGATGACCGCCGGCACCAGGTGCCGGGGCAGGCGCTGGGCCAGATACCGGCGCAACGGGCCGGCGTCGGTGCGGCCGGACGCGGTGGTCACCCAGGCGAGGATGGCCGTGTCCGGACCGTCGCCGATCGGCCGCACCGCGACGGCGGCGGCCAGCACGTCGGGGTGCTGGGCAAGCGTGGCCTCGATCTCCCCGAGCTCGACCCGGAACCCGCGGATCTTGACCTGGTCGTCGCGCCGGCCCGCGAACTGCAGCCGGCCGTCCGTGCGGCGGCAGCCGAGGTCGCCGGTGAGGTACGCCCGCTGCCCCCCGGTTCCGCGCGGATCCGGCCGGAAGCGTTCGGCGGTCAGCCGGGGTCGGCGATGATATCCGCGCGCCACACCAGGGCCGGCCACCAGGAACTCGCCCACGGCGCCGCTCGGGACCTCGTCCAGCGCCCCGTCGACCACGTCGACCCGGGCGCCGTCGAACGGCGTTCCGATGTGGGCCGGCACGCCGGGGACCAGCGGCGCGCTCAGGGTTGCCCCGACGGTCGTCTCGGTCGGCCCGTAGCCGTTGATCAGCCGGCGGCCCCGCGCCCACCCGTCGACGATGCCCCGCGTGCAGGTATCGCCGGTGGAGACCACCGTACGGCCGGCCAGCAGGTCGCCGCCGGCGTCCAGAGCGGCGAGCGCCACCGGGGGCAGGGTGGCGCAGGTGATGCCGCGGCGGCGCAGCGTCTCCGCCAGCGGTTCCCCGGGCAGGAGCTGCTCCGGCGCGGCCAGGTGCAGGGTGGCGCCGTGCAGCAGCGCGAGCGTGACGTCCCAGAACGCCGCGTCGAAGCTCGGCGAGGCCCACTGCAGCACCTGGTCGGACGGGCCGGTGCCGATCACCCGCCGCTGCGTCGCCGCGAGCGCGGCCAGGCCGGCGTGGGTCACCGCCACGCCTTTCGGCGTGCCCGTCGAGCCCGAGGTGTAGATCAGGTAGGCGAGGTTGTCCGGGGCCAGCGCCGCCGTCCGCTCGGCCGGGCGGATCGCCGAGTCGTCCGGCTCGTCGGCGATGACCGCCTCGATCACCACACTCGGCAGTCCGGCGTCCCAGTCCAGCGGCGCGGGGACGAGAACGAGTTTGGGGGCGGCATCGGACAGCATGAAGCTGACCCGCTCCGCCGGATAGGCCGGATCGATCGCGAGGTACCCACCGCCGGAAAGCAGTACCCCGAGGATCGCCACGAGCCAGTCGTCGGTGCTGCGGTCGGCCACCACGGCGACGACGTCCTCGGGACCGACCCCTTTCGCGATCAGCCCGCGGGCGACTCGCCGCGACCGGCCGGCCAGCTGCGCGTAGGTCAGGCGACCCCGGGTGCCGACCACCGCGACGGTGTCGGCGCGGCGCGCCACCACGTCCTCGAACAGCTGCGGGAACGTGCCCGCGAGGCGGTTGGCGGCGGCGCTCATGCCAGCTCCAGCATGTACCCGCGGCCCCACACCGTCTTGATCTCCAGCCCAAGCGGTGCGATGCGCCGGCGCAGCCGCAGGATCCGCAGATCCAGCGCGTTGCGGTGTTCGTCGGATGGCGTTCCCCAGGCGCGCTGCACCAAATCCCGGCGCAGCACCACGCGCTGGAAGTTCTCGGCCAGCGGGGCCAGGATCGCCGCCTCGGAGTCGGCCAGCGCCAGCCGCCCGGCACTGGTGTGCAGCACGTTGTCGGGTCCGATCACGGGTACGGCTTCGGCGCGCGCCCGCTGCATCAGACACGCGACGCGGGCCTCGATGTCGGGCTTGGGCATCGGCAGGCGCACCCAGTCCTCGATCGGGTCCAGTGACTGCGGGGGCGCGTACGTCGACTCCACCACCCACAGGATCGGGATGCGGTCGGCGAGCAGCTCCGAGCGCTTCTCCTCCTCGTGCGGCCATCGCAGGAACATGACATCACGAGGGGGCTGACGCTGGAGACGATTGCGGCCGAGGACGCGCTGCCCTGCGAGCCACCGGGAGCGATCAACCACGGGGGCGGCCGATCGCCGGTCGACGGTATTGGCGGTAGAACGCTGCCGAGGTGGGGCCGTTGCCACCAGAGTTCCTTGGTTCATGCCGTGGTCCTCCGAGCACGATTGTCTACATCGGTCGTTCTGCGCAGCATTACGCCAGGGCAATTGGCGGCACGCCCTCAAGCGAACATCGACCAGATACCCTGACCCAGGTCCAACGGGACCCGTGCACCTACCCAGCGGGCAGCGAAAATTCGCCGGCTCCCCCAATCGGGCGGCACATAGACTATCCTGAAACAGTTTCTCGAATGTGTCCACCTGAGAGCGAAATTCATCGCGGATCGTTTTCCGCGGGCCGGCGGCGCCGCACCGGGCGGGCGTGCATACGCCGCTGCGCCGATATCGACAGGCGATATCGGCGTACGCGCGGCCCGGTCCGAGCGTCGTCGGATCTTGCCGGAGCTAACGGCTGCGTCTGGCGTACAGCGTCGTGGCCAGCGGCGCGAACACCGCGAGCAGGCAGACCGACCAGATCAGCGACTGCCACGCCGCGGAGCCGAATTGACCTCGCTCGAAGGCGTCGCGAAGCGCGTTGACCGTCACCGTCACCGGGCTGTGATCGGCGTAGACCCGCAACCAGCCGGGCATCGAACCGGTGGGCACGAACGCCGAGCTGATGAAGGCGAACGGGAACAGCCAGACGGTGCCGGCGGAGGAGGCCGCCTCGGTGCTCGGTGCGGTCAGTCCCAGGACGGCGCCGATCCAGGCGAACGCGGTCCCGAAGAGCAGCAGCAGCGCGAACCCGCCGATCGCCGCGCCGAAGCCGCCGTGGAACCGGAACCCGATCACCAGCCCCATGATGATCATGACGACGACCGCGACGAGTGTGCGGATCAGCTCCGAAAGGGTCCGGCCGACCAGGACCGACGAGCGCGTCATCGGCATCGAACGGAACCGGTCGATGATCCCCCGCTGCATGTCCTCGGCGAGCGTCACCGTGGTGGCCGCGACGGAGGAGAACAGCACCATCATCACGAAGATGCCCGGCATCAGGAACTGGCGGTATCCGACGCCGCCGACGTTGATCGCGCCGCCGAACACGTAGGCGAACAGCAGGATGAACATCAACGGCTGCACGACCGCGTACATCACCAGCTCCGGGGTCCGCTGGATGCGGCGCAGGTTACGCAGCGCCATCTGCCACGCGTCCGACAGCCACCACCGCGGGCTCGTCGACGTGGCGTCACGGGTAACCGGCCCGGACGCGAACACTCCGGTAGTCGAGACCATCAGCCCTCCCTCGATCCGGCGGTCACCGCTTCGCGCTTAGCATCGGCACCGCGGCGCGACGTCCGCTCACTACTGTTCGCCGGTCCGCCGCCCGCCTTGTCCTCCGAGTCGTCGGTGGAGGCGGGGTGACCGGTGAGCCGGAGGAACACACTGTCCAGCGTCGGCCGGCGTACCGCGACATCAGCGACGCCGATCGAGCGCTTCCGAAGCGCGATGAGCATGTCGGGCAGGTCGTCGAGCGACCGGTTCGCCAGGTCGACGGTGACCGCCGCGTGGTTCTGCTCGGTGTCGGCGGACTCCGCACCGAAGCCGGCCAGCACCTCGAGTGCGGCATCGCGGTCGGCGCGGTCGGCGAGGACCAGCTCCAGGTGCTCACCGCCCACCTGAGCCTTCAGCTCGCTCGCGGTGCCGCTGGCGACGAGCCGGCCGCGGTCGATCACGGCGATCGAGTCGGCGAGCCGATCGGCCTCCTCGAGGTACTGGGTGGTGAGCAGGACCGTCGTTCCGGCGGACCGCAGCTCGGCGATGACGTCCCACATCGCCATCCGGCTGCGGGAGTCCAGGCCAGTCGTCGGCTCGTCGAGGATGAGCAGGCGCGGCCGCGCCATGAGGCTGGCGGCCAGGTCCAGCCGGCGGCGCATGCCGCCGGAGTACGTCTTGACCTGCCGGTTCGCCGCCTCGGTGAGGTCGAACACCGCCAGTAGCTGCTCGGCGCGAGAGTGCGCCTCCCGGGCGCCGAGCCGGTGCAGCCGGCCGGCCAGCCGGAGATTCTCGGCGCCGGTGAGGATCTCGTCCACCGCCGAGAACTGACCGGTCAGGCCAATGCAGGCGCGCACTCGGTTTGCTTGTGACACGACATCCGCGCCGAACACCTTGGCGCTTCCGCCGTCCGGACGCAGCAGCGTCGACACGATCCGCACCGCGGTCGTCTTGCCGGCCCCGTTCGGCCCCAGCAGCCCTACGACTGTCGCCTCGGGCACCACAAGATCGAATCCATCGAGCGCGGTCGTGTCCCCGAACCGCTTGCGCAATCCCTCTAGAACGATTGCATCACCCATGTATTCAGTTAACGCAAACCGCCCGCGCGCGCGAGGGGTTCTTTCACGAACGTGTCAGTCCCGCCCAGGGCTCCGCGCCGCGACTCCGTGATCCACAAAGAATATCCGGCCAAACTGTGGTCTTCGTCACACCTAATATGAAACATCCCGAACCATATCCACCATTCGGAGTTTTGTCCGAGATTGACAGTGACTGTCGCGAAACAATAGCCCTGGATTGAGTGTCGAACGACTTTTAGTACCCAACCTGAACGCTAATAAACATACCTACATTGCATCATGCGAGGCCCCGATGATCTAGGAAGCGTTGCGACCGTCAAGAGAAACCGCCAGCGCGTCCTGCGATCCCACAACGCAACGGCGCCGTTCGGCCTCGTGCGCGGCGTGCGCCTCGTACCCGTCCGCCAGGCAGGTCGATCATGTGAAGCGGCATGGCCCGAGCTTTCGCGTCAGTCGGTTGCGGTCATCCGGTCGAGCAGTTCGAGCAGATGGTGGTACGTGCGGCCGGTGGCTCGGGTCATCCCGCATCGGGCACCTCGTCGTGGGTGAAAGTCCAGTGTGGACGCGGCACCACGAACGACACTTGACCAGGTGTTGTAGCGCAGTCACTGGTCCTGCGGGACGATCCGGGCGTTGTCGAGGCGGCGATGCACCAGGGACAGCATGGTGAACAGGTCCAGGGCGTCGGGCTCGGTGAGCGTCCACGAGGTCCGAGCGCGGGTAGTGTGCGCCGGCGGGTTGCGGAACATGCCAAAGATGCCCGTAAGGAGGTTCGCGAAGCCGCTCTGCTCGCTGGCGTCCGTCGCGCTTCGCAGGGCGTTCACCCGAAGGCACGGCGCATTGCCGCAGAGCGCCTTGTCGACCATGGCCGCACCGTCGAGCTGTAGGCCCGGTCATCTGGCGCAGCCGCTCGCTGACGCCTTTGGTCGCCTCGAATACCGCATGGAACAGCGACTCACGTACGAGCTCGTCCTCGCAGTAGTGGAGCACCTGCGCGTGCACCCCCCGGCGGCGCAACTCGGTCCGAAGGCGGTCGGTGAGCCGGGCGATGTCGTCCAGGGTGGCGGCGACGGCCTCCGCCTTGATGAGCCGGCCGCCCTCGTCGGGGTCGAGGACGATGATGGTCAGCGGCGGGCGCAGTTCGGCCCGCCGCCTGGCCACCCTCACCGTCCGCCGGCAACGGATCGTTGAAGACCCCACCAGCCAGGTACGGGACAAGCCACCCAAGTCCCACAACGGCACCCGCAGTAGACCCAGGTGCCGCGGCGACCGGCGTCGACGAGCCCGGCTTCGCGCAGGTCTTCAGGTGGTGCGAGATGGTCGGCCCGGACAGTTCGAGCGTTGGGGTGAGTTCGCAGACGCCCACCTCTCCCCTCGACCGAGGCGGGAACCGCTCAGATGATCCGGCCCGCGGCCACGGCCAGCGGCGGCAGCTCGTCGTCGTCGGCCCGGAAGCGGTGCAGCCGGGCGCGTCCCGCCTCGCCGCGCAGCTTGCCGGCGAAGCGCACCGGCACCACGATCGTGAGCAGGTACCCGGCGCCGTCGAAGCCCTCCACCAGCCAGGCGACCCATGGCAGGGAGACGGCGGTGGTCGGGCTCACCATCACCGGCCGCTGCCCGCCGAGGGTGACGTCGACGACGCCGAAGCGGGTCCAGTTGGAGAGGCTGAACGTGCGGCGCGGCGGGTCGAACGCGTACGGCACGAGGTCGGGCAGCCGGTCGCGGCCGAGCTGCTCGATGAGGCGCTCGTCGGCCCGGAAGCTCGGCGGCGTGACGGCGAGGTCGTCCATGGTGGCGCGGATCTGGGCGGCGAACTGCGCGGTCGTCGTCTCCGGGGCGCACGGGACGTACACCTCGCTGAGGATGTTGCCGACCACCGCGGGCGGCAGGTCCAGCCGGGGCCGGATGTTCACCGGCATCGAGATGTGCCGCACCCCGTCGTAGTCGTCGAGGTCCCGCAGGGCGGTGTGGATGTGCGCGGCGAGCACGTCGTTGGTCGACAGCCAGCGCCCGGCCTCGGCGGCGAGCTCGTCGCGCATCCGGGCCACCTCTTGCGTGCCGAAGTAGATCTGCACGGTCCGGTTCGCCCGGGCGGCCGCCGCCAGCTCGGCGGCCAGCGCCTCGGCCTCGGCGGGCTCCGGCAGCCGGAAGCTCGGCATCCCGCCGTCGCTCGGCGGCAGGATCTCGTCGAGGTACCCGTCGCGGTCCTCCACGACGACGGCCTCCGGCATCTCCCCGCCGTCGACCGCCGCCGACCACGCCTGCATGAACAGCATGTAGGTCTGCATGTCGCCGACCGAGTGGTGGAACGAGGTGCACACGGCGGTGCCGCCGTCGGAGAACTCGGTGACCCGCACGGTCAGCAGCGGCAGCCCGCCGTCGCGCGCCTTCGTCGCCTCGCAGTGGTTGGCCAGCCCCGAATTGGGCATCGCGACGCGGCTGACGGCCTCGGCGAGCGTGTCGTCGATGGTGTAGAACTCCATCGGTACGCCCTCGTCGCTGCAGACGATCTCCAGCAGGTCGCCGGTGGTGCGCATCCGCCCGCCGAAGACGGGAACCGCGGCCAGCGCCCGCGCCAGCCCCTTCGCCAGGTCGTCGGCGGGCAGCGGCCGGGCGAAGAACAGCACGATCGAGACCGGGACGTTCGACAGCAGCGTGTCCCGCAGGCCGCACCGGATCACCGTGCCGGGCGCCTGGCCCGACGTGACGGTCCGGCTCTCGCGCAGTTGCGGCCAGCCACCCATGGATACCCCTCACGACGCTGCGGCTCAAAGTATCGATCTTCGTAAACCAAGCGCTGCCGCGGCATCGGCCGAGCGGACAGACCGGCGGCGCTATGTAGGCACCCCTCCAGGGGGCTTGGCCTTGATGCCGGCGTCGTGCATGCCAAGCTGTGGCAATGCCGGAAAGCAGGTTGTGCAGGCGTGGCCGCGATTCACCAAGGATCCGGGTGTGCGGCTCCCCTCGTAACGTTGAGGCCGCCCGCCCCGCGATCCCTTTGCGGGCGCGGCTGGCCCGCACATCAGTCCGCTCCGGAATGGTGTGCGGGATGCCCCGTGCCCGCAGCGACCGGCGGCCGGCCTTCGACCCGTACGCCTTGTCCGCGGTCAGATGCTCCAGCCGCTTGCGGTGCCGGCCGACCCAGTACGAGGCCCGTGTCTGCTACCGTCAACCCATCGCCCTCGCGGCGTGAAACCCCCGGTGTCCGGGTCCTGGGGTGGAACCTCACTGCGGTCACTCCATGTGCGGGTATCCATGGTGTGTGGGTGGCACAAAGGTCTCCTTGATGGACCGGGGCGACGTCCATCGCAGCAGGTTGGTCGCGGCACCGGCCTTGTCGTTGGTACCCGAGGCACGCGATCCGCCGAACGGCTGCTGCCCGACCACCGCGCCGGTGGGCTTGTCGTTGATGTAGAAGTTGCCGGCCGCAAAACGAAGCGTCTCGGTGGCGCGCGCGATCGCCGCCCGGTCCTGTGCGATGACCGCGCCGGTGAGCGCGTAGTCGGTCACCGACTCCAGTTGTCGGACCACGCTGTCGTACTCGTCGTCCGGGTAGACGTGCACGGCGAGAATCGGGCCGAAGTACTCGGTGGTGAACGCCTCGTCGCCGGGGTCTGCGACCTCCAGCAGCGTGGGCCGGACGTAGTAGCCGACGCTGTCGTCATACGTCCCGCCGGCGAGGACCCGCACCGACGCTGTGGCGTGGGCACGGTCGATGGCGGTCTTGTGGGTGGCGAATGCCCGACTGTCGATCACCGCGGACATGAAGTTGGTGAAGTCGGTCGGCGGTCCCATCGTCAATGCCTCGGTACTCGCGACGATGTCGTCGCGCAGCCCGCTCCAGATGCTGCGCGGCACGTACGCGCGCGAGGCCGCTGAGCATTTCTGGCCCTGGTACTCGAAGGCGCCGCGCAGCATCGCCGTGCGCAGCACCCGCGCGGAGGCGCTCGGATGGGCCAGGATGAAGCCCTTGCCGCCGGTCTCGCCGATGATCCGCGGGTACGAGCGGTAGTTCGCGATGTTCTCCCCGACCGCCCGCCAGAGCTTGCGGAAGGTGCCCGTCGAGCCGGTGAAATGGATACCGGCGAGATCCTGGTCGGCGAGCGCCACATTCGACACCGGCACGCCGTCGCCGTGCACCAGATTGATGACACCGGGCGGGAGTCCTGCTTCCTCCAGCAGCGCCATGGTGAAGTGGGCGGCGAGCGCCTGGGCTTGCGACGGCTTCCAGATGACGGTGTTGCCCATCAGCGCCGGTGCGGTTGGGAGGTTCCCGGCGATCGCCGTGAAGTTGAACGGGGTGATCGCATAGACGAACCCGTCGAGCGGCCGGTGGTCGCTTCGGTTCCACACGCCCTTGGCGTTGACCATTGGCTGTTCGCCGAGGATCGTGCGGGCGAAGTGGACGTTGAAGCGCCAGAAGTCGATCAGCTCGCACGCCGCGTCGATCTCGGCCTGGATCGCCGTCTTGGCCTGGCCGAGCATGGTGGCGGCGTTGAGCGTGGACCGCCACGGACCGCTGAGTAGGTCGGCGGCTTTGAGGAAGATCGCGGCGCGGTCGTCGAAGGTCAACCCGCGCCACATCGGCGCCGCCGCCTTGGCCGCGTCGACGGCGGCCCGCGCCTCGGTTTCGGTGGCGCCGGCCAGCACGCCGAGCGCGTGCCGGTGTTCGAACGGCGCCGTCACCTCGGTGCGGGAGTGCCCACCGATGACCCGTCGGCCGCCGATCCAGTGCGGCAGGTCGTGCTTCTCGTTCCATAGCTGCGCCACGCGCCGCTCCAGGTCGGCCCGCTCGGAGCTGCCCGGGGTGTGGTCGAGCACGGGCTCGTTGGTCGGCGAAGGTACCGCCGTCAAGGCATCCATGAACGTTGTTCTCCCTGGCCCAGTAGGTCGGCTGCTCGGTCTTGTCATACAGTGCATCGAGCCAAGCCGGGTACGGCTGCGTGCAGTCGATCATGTGCGCCTTGCCGCCATGCGGCCAAGCCCGCCAGATGTCGTCCGACGGCCGGCGTCAGAGCCGGTCAACAGCGGTCTCACCAGCGGGGCGAGCACCAGGCGGGCGTCCCCCGCGCTCGCGATCGCCCCTTCACAGTGGCCGGGGCACACCGGCTAGGGCAGCTCACTGCCGAGCACGCCACCGTGCGCAACGTGGTGTCGCTCCTCTTCGATGATCTTCACTCGGACGCCCTCCTTGTCGACCCCGAGCGCCTCGACCACCGCGTCGGTCACTCGTCGGACCAACTCACGCTTCTGTGTCATCGTCCGACCAGAGAACATCTCGATCCTCACCCCGGGCACTGGCCCTCCCCTTCGCCTCGCTCTGCTGGCATTGCCGGCTAATCTCGTCATACTTCAAGTAGCCCAGACCGTCACTCACGGTCATCGACCAGGTGCCGACCCCTGAGCGATAGGCCCGTCCCGCGTCGCTGGCGTTGAAGCGCTCGCCTACTTGATCTTGAGTGACAGGTCTTCGACTGCCGGCCGCTCGGTGTTCGGGATCCGCTTATCCGGGGTGCTCGATTCGCACCCGGTCCTGAACATCCGCGCCCTGCGTCGTCCTTGACTGCCTCGTGACCAGGCGAGACGTCACCACGCATACCGGACTCCGCCGCGGCCGTGCGCGCCGCCTCATCGGGTCAGCTCGTCTTGGACTCCGTTGCCGGCAGACGCTAGAAGCCGTGCCTTCAGGTTGTCAAGACACCCAGTGGTTGGACCTCCACCCACTTGACATCCTTCCAAGCGAATGCAAATCTCCAGTCGTCCGGCGCTCGAGCCGGAGACACCCCGGCGGGGCTCCGCCGATCCTGCCCTCGCCCAGTTGTTCGCGATGCCATGACGAACCGGTGCCGGGGGGCACAAAAAACTTCCAGGAGGAAACGTGAGAGATTTCTGGCGGTCAAGGAAGACCCGGCTGGCGTTGACCTTCGTGGCGACGCTGAGCCTTTCGGTGGGGTGCGGCGGGACCGACGGCGGGAGCGGCGCCAACGACAAGGCCGCGCCGGTCAAGGTGGGCATCGTCGAACAGCCGCCATACAGCAGCCAGGACAAGAGCACCGGAGCGGGCACCGGCGTGTGTCCTCAGTTGATCACTGCGGCGTTCACCGCCGCGGGACGGCCCGAGCCGACGTACATCGTGGCGTCCGCGTACTCCGATCTGATCTCCGGCCTCCAGGCCAAGCGCTGGGACATGGTCGGCGCCTGTCTGCAGATCACCGCCGAACGCTGCCAGCAGGTCGCCTTCACCGACCCGCTGGAGACTGAGACGTTCAGCCTCGCCGTACCCAATGGAAACCCGAAGCAGATCGCCTCGCTCGGCCAATTTGGCAAGGGTGGCCTGAAACTCGGGCTGCTGCGCGGCAGTACCACCAACGCCAAGGCCAAGGCGCTCGGCGTGCCGGAGTCGGCCATCTCGCTCTACCCCAGCGTCCGGGACCTGATCGACGCGGTGAACGCCGGACGCGTCGACGCCGCTTTCGCGGGCGGCCAGTCCCTGCAGGGCATCGCGGCCGAGGGGGTCACCTTCCTCGCCGCCTCCGACGTGGTGCTCCAGCCGGCTGCCGCCGCCTTCCGTAAGGACGACAAGGAGCTCATGGACGTCTTCTCCCGGGGGCTGAAGACGATCAAGGACAACGGCAAGTACAAGTCGATCTCCGAGAGCAACGGGTTCGATCCCAAGATCACCATCAACGTCACCGCCGAGCAGGCTTGCACCGCCCGGTAGTCCGGTCCGCGCCGTCGGGCAGGAAGGTACCCAGCAGATGATCTTCGCGATGACTATCGGTGGCCTGCCAACCGGGTCGCCAATCAGGTTCACCGTGTGCAACCGGGCGGCAATTGCCGAGGTCGGGCATGCGCCGGACTGCTCCGATGACCAGCTCGACCCGGCGGCACATGGAGCCGAGCGGGGGCTTCCCGGATGGCGCGGCGACGAGCCAGCCCGCCGGGAAGGGCTGGGCGCCTCGGGGGAACGCCTGCGCCAGCACGCCGAGGAGTTGCCCCGCCTGCCCGCCGCCGAGCAGGGCAAGCTGGCCGCCGTAGTGGAGGGCTGGCGAGTGGCCAGGCGGCCAGAGGCGCGCACGGTGTGGCTTAATAGCCATGGAGAGGTGGGTCCGGCTCAGCCGCACAGCGCGGTGCGGCACAGCGGTCTGGGGATAGCCGGCGGCGGCTCGCTCGGGTTTTCGGGCGTCACCGGCCTCAAGGTCATCGCGTACGCGGCGGCGCCCCGGGTCGGAACGGTTGGCCGGTCATGACGGCCGACGCCGTTGCCGGAGCCCCCCTATCCGGGCTTGACATCAACAGATATCGTACGCAAACGGGGCACGCTGTCTGGTCCGCGTGTCCGGAAAGGCAGTCGCCATGGCCGACCGAGTCTTCAACCGGATCAACATCAAGCGACTGCACAACGAGGTTCAACACCAGATCCGGGAACTCATCGACAGCGGCATCCTCAAGCCTGGCCAGACGCTTCCGCCTGAGCGGGAGCTCGCCGAGCAGCTCGGCGTCAGCCGCAACAGCCTGCGGGAGGCGCTGCGCGTCCTGGAGGCCCGGGGCATCATCGTCACTCGGCACGGCGTGGGTCGCGCGGTGCGTGACGTGCAGCCGACCGGCTCGGCCGACTGGAGCCTCACCGACAGCATCGAGGTCATCACGATCAACGAGGTCCTCGACGCCCGCGCGCTGCTGGAACCCCGGGCCGCGGAGCTGGCCTGCCTGCGGCACACCGACGAGGAGATGCGGGAGATCCTGGACGCGGCCAAGGACCACAGTTCCTGGGCGGACACCATCCGGTTCCACAACGCCATCGCCGCGGCCGCCCATCACGTCGTCATCGAGCAGCTCATCAACCATCAGTTGCGGCTGCTGGAGGAGCTTCGTCAGCGGGACCGGTACCGCTCCGACGACGACGCGCACACGCTCACGTCGGACCACCTGCAGATCGCGGCGGCCATCGAACGCCGCGACGCCGAGGCGGCCCGCTCGCTCATGCAGAAGCATCTCCAGCAGACCCACGACAGCATCGACGGGCTGTCCTGACGCCACCCGCCCGCCGGCCGCCACCCTGGGCGGCTGCGGATGAACCGCCTCATCGAGGAGCTGCCGTATCTCTGGGGTGGCCTGCTGGTCACCCTGAAGGTCACCGCGATGGCGTGGGTGATCATGGTGGTGCTCGCCTTCCTGCTCGCCGTCGGGCGCGCCTACGGCCCAACAGCCGTCCGCTGGCTGTGCACCGGCGTGGTGGAGACCTTCCGCGGCACCGCCACGCTGGTGATGCTCTTCTGGGCGTTCTATGTGATGCCGCAGTTCGGCGTGACGCTGTCCCCGATGTTCACCGGCGTCGTCGTGCTCGGCGTGGCCGAAGCCTGTTACGCGTCGGAGATCGTCCGTGGCTCGCTGCTGTCGGTGCCTCGCGGGCAGTGGGAGGCGGCGCACGTACTCGGGCTGCGGGGCTGGCGCAGAATGGTGCGAGTCATCCTCCCCCAGGCGGTGCCGACCATGGTGCCGCCGTTCGGGAACCTCAGCATCGCACTGCTCAAGTTCACCGCCCTGCTGTCGTTCATCTCCGTCCATGACCTGACCGGTCGCGCTCAGGATGTGCGCTACGAGATCGGCCAGAGTGTGCTGGTCTTCGGGTTCTTGCTGGTCATCTACTACCTGCTCTCGTCGACCATCGCGTTCGCCTTCCGCCTTCTGGAGAAGCGGGTCATGGTGACGGGCCGGGGGCGCGCGGACATGGTGCGCGACAGGAAGCGGCGCGGCGCCACGCAACGGGCGGGAGCTGAGGCCCGATGAGCTGGAGCTGGTCGTACGCCTGGTCGTGCTTGCCCAATCTGCTGCGCGGCATGCTGATCACCGCCGAGGTCACCGCGCTCGGTTCCGTGATCGCGCTCGTCGCCGGCCTGTTCTGGGCCATTCTCGTGCTCAGCGGGGTGCCCGGGGTGGCTCACCTGGCCCGGCTGATCGTCGACTTCGTCCGCGGTACCCCGCTGGTCGTGCAGGTCTTCTTCTTCTACTACGCACTCCCCTCGATCGGGATCAGCGGCGGGCCGTTCGTCATCGGCGTGTTCAGCCTCGGCCTGTACGGCAGCGCCTACATGGCCGAGGTGTACCGGGCGGGAATCGTCAACCTGCCCCGCGGGCAGTGGGAGGCGGCCAAGGTGCTGCGGCTGCCGCCGGTGTGGCAGTGGATCGACGTGGTCATCCCCCAGGTGTTCCGCGCGGTGCTGCCGGCGCTCGGCAACAACATCGTCGTCATGCTCAAGTACACCCCCGTGCTGTCCACCATCACCGTGACCGAGCTGCTCACCGCCGGGCTGGATCTGGGCGCGGAGAGCTACCGCTACCTGGAACCACTCACCCTGGCCGGGGTGGCGTTCATCGTCATCACCATCCCCTGCGTACTGGCCCTACGCGTGTTGGAAAGGCGGTTGGCCCGTGGCGCAGCCTGACATCAATGGTCTTATCCGCAGGGGCGACGCGTCGCGGCCCGCCGAGCCGAAGCCCGAGTCGGTCCGCTTCCAAGCGGTCTCGAAGTCGTTCTCCACCCGCCTGGTGCTTGACGATCTGAGCCTGACGGTGCGGACCGGCGAGAAGGTCGCCCTGATCGGGCCCAGCGGGTCCGGCAAGACCACCGTGCTGCGGATCGTGGCCGGTCTGGAGGAGCCGGACGCCGGCCAGGTGGCCGTGTTCGGCCAGCAGGTCTGGCCGTACCGCAGGCCGCGCCCCTGGCGCCGGGGCGACGCTCGCGACCGGGACCGCACCATGCGGCATGTTGGCATGGTCTTCCAGCACTTCAACCTGTTCCCACACATGCGCGTGCTGGCCAACATCACCGAGGGACCGATCCGTTCCCGCGGGATCGGCCGGGAGGCGGCCAGGGCCAAGGCCCTGGAACTGCTGGAGATGGTGGGCCTGTCCGGCTTCGCCGACGCCTGGCCGGCGAACCTGTCCGGCGGGCAGCAGCAGCGGGTGGCGATCGCCCGGGCGCTGGCCATGGAACCGAGGCTGGTGTTGCTGGACGAGGTGACCTCGGCGCTGGATCCGGAGCTGGTCGGCGAGGTACTGGCGGTCATCCGCGACATCAGCCAGGCCAGCGACCTGACCATCCTCATGGTCACCCACGAGATGTCCTTCGCCGCCCGCAGCGTCGACCGGGTGCTGATGTTCGACGAGGGCCAGGTGGTTGAGGACGGGCCGGCGGCGCAGGTGCTGCGGGAGCCGGCCCACGAACGCACCAAACGATTCCTCTCCGCGGTGGTGGAGAGGTGAGGACAGACAGCCGGTATCGAGCAGTCACACAGGAAGGTTGGTCCATTTCGATGGAAGTCACCAAGGTCATCCGGGGCGTCACCGCGATCACCATGACCGACCAGGGCGTGGTCGACCGGGCCACGGTCGTTCTGCGGGGCAACCGGCTGGGCGGGGTGCACCCCGACGGACAACTGCCGGCGGAGCTGACAAGCTGGGTCGACGCGCACCCCGAGCAGGTCCTCGACCTGCCCGGCCGGTACGTCATCCCCGGTCTGATCAATCTGCATGAGCACCTGGACATGCACAACGTACGCGGCAGCATGCACGACCGGGTCGGTGGCCCCACCGTGACCCTGGTCCCCCGCGCGATCCGCAACGCCCTGCTCGCCCTCGCCTCCGGCGTGACCACCCTGCGCGACCTCGGCTCCAAGGACGCCACCAACATCGTGATCCGGGACATCATCGACATGGGCCAGTTCGTCGGGCCCAGGGTCGTGGCGTGTGGACAGATGATCTCCGCGACCGGTGGGCACGGGCAACCGCTGTGCGCGGAGGGCGACGGGGCCGACGCCATGCGACACCTGGCGCGGTTGCAGCACAAGCGGGGAGCCGACGTGATCAAGGTGTGCGCCAGCGGCGGCGTGGTCGCCATGCGCCGCGAGAACCCGTGGGCGCAGCAACTGTCCGATGAGGAGCTGCGCGCGGTGGTCGAGGAGGCGCACCGGTTCGGGCTGCGGGTAGCCTCGCACGCCCAGCCGCCGGCCGCGATCAAAGCGAGTGTCCTGGCTGGTGTGGACACCATCGAGCACGCCGCGTTCCTCGACGATGAATGCGCGGACCTGCTCGCCGAACGAGACGTGGCGCTGGTGCCAACCATCGACGACTCCTACTCGGTGGCGTACGAGGGCGAGCGGCACGGCCGGCCACAGTGGATGCAGGACAACGCGAAGAAGAGCATCGAGCTGCGAATGGCCAGCCTGGCCCGGGCCGTCAAGGCCGGCGTGCGGCTGGGCGTGGGCACCGACGTGGTCGGCAAGATGGGCCGGGAGATGGTGCACATGGTCGAGGCGGGACGCACCCCAGAGCAGGCGCTCGCCGCGGCCACCCGGGACGCCGCGCAGATCATCGACGTACCAGACATCGGCATCCTGGCCGAGGGCATGCTCGCCGACCTGGTGGTGCTCGGCCGCGACCCGCTGGCCGACCTGTCCGCCTGCGACGACTCGATCGAGCTGGTGGTCCGCGACGGCGTGACGATCCGCCCGTCCGCCCTGATCGCGACCTGCGCGGGGGGTGACATCGTCTGATGCGCTTCACCCTACGAACCGAAGGGCTGTTCACCACGGTGGACCGCTATCCCGACTTATTCAGCCGGGAAGCCGGCACGATCAACCTCGGCCCCGGCGACCCTCGCTCGCCGGTCCCGGCGCACGTCGCGGCGGCGACCGCGCAGGCTGCGACCGACGGCCACACCGGGTACACCCCGGTCACCGGGATCCGGGCGCTGCGCGAGGCGGTCGCGGCGCAGGTGTCCGACCAGCACGGTGTGGACTACGACCCAGATCACGTCTGTGTCGGCAACGGCTCGAAGCAGATGATCATCAACACGCTGCTCGCCACCATCCGCGACGGCGACGAGGTACTGCTGCTCGCCCCGTACTACCCCGTCTACTACCAGATGGTGCTCCTGGCCGGCGGGCAGCCCGTGGTGGTCAACGGGCCCGACGGCGACTACCGACTGCCCGTGGCGCAGATCGGCGCGGCGCTGACGCCGCAGACCAGGTGGATCATGCTGAACAGCCCGAACAACCCGACCGGCACGGTCTACAGCCGGGCCGAACTCGCCGCGCTCGACACCCTGCTGGCCGACCACCCCGCGGTGAACGTCATCAGCGACCAGGTGTACGAACAGCTCACCTTCGATGGCACGACAGCGCCTTGCCTAGCCTCGGTCAGCCCTCGAGCCCGCGAGCGCACGGTGGTGGTCAGCGGGGTGTCGAAAGCGTACGGGATGACCGGCTACCGGATCGGCTGGGCACTCGGCCCGCCGGAGATCATCGAACACCTCGCCCGGCTCCAGTACATCACCACCTCGTGTGCCAGCTCGATCAGCCAGCACGCGGCGACCGCCGCGCTCACCGGGCCACAGGACTCATTGGCCGAGACGGCCCAGCGATACCGGGCCGCAGCCGAGCTGACCCACTCGACGCTGAGCTCCGGCACGCGCCTGCGGGTGCTTCCAGCGGCCGCGGGGATGTACACGTTCGCCGACTGCACCCCGTACCTCGGTAGCCGCGACCAGGCCGGCACGCCCATCGAGACCGACCTGGACCTGGTGCAGTACCTGAAGCGGGAGGCGCGAGTCCTGCTCATGCCCGGCACCCTGTTCGGTTCGCCGGGCCGGCTGCGGATCACGTTCGTGGCCGAGGAGCCCGAGCTGGGCGAAGCACTGCGCCGGCTGACCGCCGCCCTGTCGCTGCTGCGCGAGCCGGCGGAGGCCCGATGAGCGGGGGCGAGTACGACGTGGCGATCATCGGCGGTGGCCACAACGGGCTGGTCGCCGGCACCTACCTGGCCAAGGCCGGACTACGCACGGTCATCCTGGAGCAGCGCGACATCGCCGGCGGGCTGACCGCACCGGTGGAGTACTTCCCCGGCTATACCGCCTCAATCACCAACAGCCCGGGGTCGCTGGAGCCGCGCATCGTGGCAGAGCTGAGCCTGGCCGACTTCGGGCTTCGGTTCGTACGGCCCGATCCGTCGCTGACCTACCCGTTCCCCGGCGGGACCGGGTTCATCGGGTGGCGCGACCGGGGGCGCAGCCTCGACCAGATCGCCAAGTTCTCCCGCCGCGACGCCGAGCGGTACTACCCGTTCTTCGCCTACCTGGAGGAGTTCGCGGCCCGGCTGCGGGCCAACATCTTCGAGGCGCCCCCGCCGTTCGCCACCGTGATCGGCGACATCGCCGACGCGCGCGGCGAGGAGATGCTGTCCAAGATCATGTTTGGCAGCGTCCAGGACCTGCTGGACGAGTGGTTCGAGTCCGACGAGGTCAAGGCGCTCATCGCCAGCGTGGCCATCGTGGCCAACCTGGCCGGGCCACGGTCCCCCGGGACCGTGATGCGGCTGTTGGCCCGCCCGCTGTCGGTGCGCTCCGCGGCCACGATCGGCGCGGACGACCCGCGCCGGCAGGTGCTGCGCGGTTCGACCGGCATCCCGATCGGCGGCATGGGGACGATCGCGGTGGCGATGACCCGCGCTTTCACCGCCGCCGGCGGGCAGTTGCGGCTGGGCGCGCGGGTGGCGCAGTTGGTCACCGAGAACGGTCGTATCCGGGCCGCGGTCACCACCTCGGGCGAGGAGTTCCGGGCCCGGGTCGTGCTGTCCAATGTGAACCCGATGACCACCCTGCTGGACCTGTTGCCTCCGGACGCGCTGCCCGACGAGGTGCGCGACCGGGCGGCCCGGCTACCGCTGCACGGCTCGGCGTTCAAGGTGGGACTGGCGTTGGACGGGATCCCCCGCTTCGCGATGGCCGGCGACGACACGGAGGCCGAACTGCTGGCAGGCTGTCAGTTCCGGATCGCCCCGTCGCTGGAGTACATGGAACGGGCCTTCGACGACGCAAAGTACGGGCGCCCGTCGCACGGCCCGATGCTGTGGGGTCTGACCCCATCGGTGTCCGACCCGAGCGTCACCCCAGAGGGCAGGCACGTGATGAGCGTGAACGTCTTCCACGCGCCGTACGACCTGGTCGGGACGACCTGGGAGCAGGAGCGGAGCCGGTTCGGGATGCGCTGCATCGATGTGCTGTCCGAGTACATACCGAACCTGAAGGAGATCATCACGGACGTCCGGTTCTGGTCGCCGGTGGATCTGGAGTCGGAGTACGGGCTGCTGCGGGGGAACATCACCCACGGCGACACGCTCCCGGCCCAGATGTTCTCCTTCCGCCCGCTGCCCGGAATGGCCGACTACCGCACCCCGGTGCAGGGCCTGTACCTGTGCGGCGCCGGCAGCTGGCCGGGCGGCTCGGTGACCGGAGTGCCGGGCCGTAACGCGAGCATGGCGGTCCTGGCCGATCTCGCCGGAAATGACGGAGCAGCGAGCACATGAAGATCACGAAGATCGACGCCATCCCGCTGGACGCGCGGCTGAAGGAGCCATTCAAGTTCGGGCACGTGGTCCGGGAGAGATCCTCCAACGTCCTGGTCCGGGTGGAGACCGACGAGGGCCTCATCGGCTGGGGTGAGGCATGCCCGGTGCCCCAGCTGACCGCAGAGACCCGGGAATCGGTGGTCTCGGTGATCTCCGAGCGGATCGAACCGTTCCTGCTCGGCCGCGATCCGCGCTCCTGGCGCACCACGGTGAACCTGCTCGACCGGCGCCTGGTCGGTTTCACCTTCACCCGGGCCGCACTGGAGACCGCGCTCCTAGACCTCACCGGCAAGGCCGCCGGCAGCCCGATCTGGGCGGTCCTCGGCGGGCGGTATCGCGAAACCCTGCCGCTGCACGGCAGCGTGGGCTGGGACGAGCGGCCAGAGGTCATCGTCGAGGCGGCCACCCGGCAGGCCGCGGAGTTCCACACCCTCAAGCTCTACGTCGGACCGGGCGAGCTGGCCGCCGACCTGGACCGGCTGGCCATGGCCCGGGCCGCGCTCGGCCCGGCGACCACGATCATCATCGACGTCAACGGACTGTGGAGCCGATCCGAGGCGCTGCGGGCCGGTCCGCGCCTGGCCGAGTTGGGCGTGCGGCTCGTGGAACAACCGCTGCCGGCGCGCGACCCCACCGGCATGCGCGAGGTCACCCGGATCTACGGCGAGCGGTACGGCATCGACGTCGCCGCAGACGAGGGCGTCCTGTCCGATGTCGATGCTGTCCGCACCGCCGGCACCCATACCGCCGCCGTGGCCACCATCGGGATGTGCAAGCTGGGCGGACCCGCGGCCGCACTGGACGCCGCCCGATCAGCCCTCGCGCACGGGCTCAGCGCGATGGTGGGCAGCGTGGTCGAGCTGGGCATCGCCGCCGCAGCCGGCGCGCATCTGGCCGCCTGCGTGCCACAGCTCGCCTACCCCTCGTACCTGATGGGCCCGCGCAAATACGCCCGGCAGATCACCGGCGACGGGATGCCCATCCAGGACGGGGCGCTCACCGTCCCGAACGGGCCCGGACTCGGCATCGAGATCGACCTGGACGCGATCGACGCCCTGGACATGCGCAAGCGGGTATAGCCCCACACCCGCCCCAACGAACGAAAAGGAACTGCCTTGCCTACCGTCAAAGTCGAGATGTTCTCTGGCCGAACCCCGCAGCAGAAACGCGACCTCGCGCGACTCGTCACCGACGCCGTAGTCGAGAGCCTCAGCGTCGACCCGGCCGCCGTCCGCGTACAGATCGTGGAGACCGAACGCCATCACAGCGCGGTCGGCGGTGTGCTGCGTTCCGACGCCGCGGGTGAGGCGAAGGAACCCCATCCGAGACGATAATCTTCGCGCATCTGTATATCGGTGCACGCCATACCTCGGGAATGGCCCACGATCGAGGACCTCGTCATTCATCTCACGTCCTAGGTCTACCGACCTCCCAAGGTTCGCCGGCTAGCCGCCCGTCAGGGTGGCCAGCCGGCGAAGTGCGGCGCGTCCCGCGTGGCTGCAATCGACATCGTCAAATTCGTCGGACACCAATCCCGGACACAGACCGCGTAACCAGCTCGTGTCTCATCGGCCTTGACAGCTTCCGCAAGCCCTTGGGACAAGCCAGAGTGAACGTTGATGACCCATCGCGTAAGGTCCGCTCATGCTCAATCCGATTCATCTCAAAACCTTGACGCAGGTCGTCAGGATGGGATCGTTCGCCAAGGCCGGGCGGGCCTTGGGCTACACCGCATCCGCGGTATCGCAGCAGATGTTGGCGCTGGAGCGGGCAACCGGCTTGCGATTGTTCGAACGTCACTCGCACAGCGTCCGCCCGAGTTCTGGGGCGCTGTTCCTGGCAGAGCGCGGCTACGATCTGCTCTCCGCCTTCGACGATCTTGAGACCCAGGTCGCCGCAATGGCAAAAGGTGCCACTGGGCGGCTGCGGATCGGTAGTTTCCCCACCGGAAGCACCCAGCTAGTGCCGCGTGCACTGTCCGGCCTGCTCAAACGCCGCCCAGGCATTGACGTGCGCCTCGATGAGGGCGAGCCGGACGAACTGCTTGTTACCTTGACCGAGGGAAAACTTGACCTGGCAGTCGTCTATCACTACGACCTGGTCCCGCGGACCTGGCCGACCGGTCTGGCCGCCACCACAATCCTGCACGAAGACCTGCACCTTCTGGTACCGCCCGACAGCGACCGTGTCGGCCGGCCCGTCGAACTGTGCGATCTCGCCAACGAGACGTGGATCTCGAGCGACGAGGGCAGCGACGGGCATACAGGACTCATGCGGTTGTGCGGCACCGCAGGATTCGAACCACGCATCGCCTTCCACAGCAACGACTACGCCGTGGTCCGGTCGTTGGTACGCTGGGGCCTCGGAATCGCGGTGGTTCCAACGCTGGCCCTCAGCACGCAATCAATGGCACGCGCCACATCCCTCGCCGGCATCGCCTATCAACGACACGTGAGCCTTCTCTACCGCGCCAACAACTCCAACCCCGTACTGCCGCTCGCGATCGGCGCGCTCGCCCAGGCAGGCGCAGCGGTCGAATTCACCTGACCACTGGCGAGACGCAAGCAACCGCCACCGAGGACACCGCCCCGACGACCCGAACACGAGAATCGCACCTCGGCTCAACGCCCATCAGCAAGGCGACATCAACCGCAGCCCTCAACCGGAGATCATCGGTGCGCACCTTCACCGCCGATTCGCGCACCTGCACGGCATCCGTCAATACGATGAACCGGGCAGGCGGATCTTCACTGCTCCAACTGCTCGCCGGTGGTCTCCGTCGTCATCTGGCGGCTCTCCCTTCTGCTGCGTGAGCTGGAACCCGGCGATCGGCCGGCCGAACTGGACGCGTGCGAGCGCGTAATCGACGGCCGTCACGAGGCAGTCGCGGGCCGCGCCCATCGCCCCGAAGACGATCCCGAACCGTGCCTCGTTCAGACAACGGAGCGGCCCGGACAAGCCTCGGGCGCCGGGCAGCATAGAGTCGGCCGGCAACCTCACGTCGTTGAGCACGAGCTCGCTGGTGACCGAGGCACGAAGTGACAGCTTGCCCCGGATGTCATGCGCGGTAAACCCCGGTGTGTCGCTGGGTACGACGAAGCCGCGGACACCATCGGGTGTCTTCGCCCAGATGATTGCTACGTCCGCGACGGATCCGTTGGTAATCCACATCTTCGTCCCGTTGAGCACCCAGCCGCCACGTTCCGGCCGTGCGGTTGTCCGCATGCTTCCTGGATCTGACCCGGCGTCTGGTTCGGTCAAGCCGAAGCAGCCGATCACGTCGCCGGCGGCCATGCGGGGCAACCACTCGCAACGCTGTTCCTCCCGGCCGTAGGCGTGGATCGCATACATCGCAAGGGACCCCTGCACGCTGACCATCGACCGCAGGCCCGAGTCGACGGACTCCAGTTCCAGACAGGCGAGGCCATACGCAGTGGCGGACATGCCGGCACAGCCGTAGCCGGTCAAATGCATCCCCAGGATGCCAAGCTCGCCGAACTGTTTGAACAGCTCACGTGCCGGTACGCGACCGTCCTCGTACCACTGGGCGACATGCGGCCGAGCATGCATGGCCAGCATCCGCTGCACGGTCTGTCGAATCTCGCGCTCCTCCTCGGAGAGCGCCTGATCGAGATCGAGGAGCAAATCCGGGGTGACGGCCAGCGTCGGTGGTCGATTCATGGGGCTCCTCGTCCTGCGCTCGTGTAGACACGAGCTTGCCAACCGCTGCATGGCGAGCCAAGCGAAGCAACGACGCGGGTTCCTCTCGCCGGACGTAAGGAATCCTTGGCCTCAGCCCAGGCCGTGGTGGCCGCCGCGACGGGGATGGCGCAGGGTACGACGCGCAGTGCTGTGACCCGGTTGGAGCGGCTGGGGCTGGTCAGCCGGAGCACCCGAGCCGCGATTACCGACAGGTCGAGCTGGTGGCCACCGAGTCGGGACGGCGGCGGGCGGCGCAGCTGCGCGCGGCGGGCGCGTCCATCGAGCAGCAGCTGATCCCGGATCCGCGGACCCGACATGTGCTGCTGCTCGCGGCCGACGTCGAGCGGCTCGGTCCGGGCCAGGTGCTCGTCGAACGGCACGCTGACCACGGCCGACACCGCGCCGCCGAGCTGGCGGACCGCGGCGCGGACCTCCCGGGCCGGCCGCGGCACCGTCGCCGCCACGACCACCGGCCCGCGCCGCCGCGTCCTGCATCCCCACACCGCGCAACTGCGCCAACAGGCGCATCGTGTGCTGCACACTGTCGACCCCGGCCCGGGGCCACCAGCACCGGGCACGCCGGCAAGTGAAACAGCCGCCAGACACCGGCGACATCCGCGACCGGGGCGTCGATGAGCACCAGCGGGTACACCCTACGCAGCGCCTCGACGACCCGCAGGCTCTCGTCCAGCACCGTCGGACGGCGGGTCGCGGTCCGCTGCACCTCGCCGACCGCGGTGTGCAGGCCGGACCTGCCGTGCTGCATCGCCGCGTCCAGCGCGGCCCGATCGAGACGGCCGGTCTCCAGCAGCGCGGCGAACAGGTCCCAGATTGTGGCGTCATTGCGGCGCAGCACCCGATGCTCCGGGCGACCCCAGCTGGCGGCGGTCGCATCGACCGCCGCTGCACTCGCCCCGCTGCAGCTGACGGACAACTCGTGGGACGACTGGACGAAAAACGGCCGGTGGACCAGCACGACAGGGCTATCGATGCGCGCGGCCACACAGTAGTAGCACCAGCAACCCTTATGCTGGTGGTGCCAGGCTCGCGGGGCCCGGTGCCTTCCTCGCATCGCCAGCTCCTGTCAGGGTTGCAACATAACGACCCTGGAGGTGCAACACGCAATGCAAGACAAGTCCGATTGGGACCTGCACCCCGATGCGGAGTCCTATGTCGCCGAACTCCTCGACGGCATGCTCCAATCCAGCGCCCGGCTGCGCGCGCTGGAAGAGGCCATGACATCGTGCACGTCGACGCGGCTGTTCGACTGGGTGGACCACATTGTCGCACCCATCGACGAGCAGTCGCTCGCCGCGATCGGATACGTCGAAGGCTGGCGGACGACCACGGGGATCTGGCGCCACCCGGCCGCACAGCTGCCAGCAATCGTCCCGGCCGACCGCAGAGCGGTCGCTGTGCGCGTCGACGACGCAGCGGCGTTCGCTCAAGCGCAGGGCAGCACGCACGGGGTCGACGGCGCGCCACTGTCGAGGCTGCGGCTAGCCCTGGTGTCAGGCGCCGAGGAGATCGGTGTCGCCGGTCTGGAGCGCCGCTCCTGGGCTGCGGGAGTCCAGCCGCAGGAACATGGTCAGGTGCAGGCCGCTGCCGCATCCGCGGCCTGGCGTGCGCTTACCGAACGGCCCCGCCATCACGAGGGCGCCGACGGTGTGCGGCAGCAGATGACCGCCGTCCGCGAAGCGGTGCGGCTGGTCGGTGCCGATCTTGCAGCGAGCTACTTTCTCGAACTGGAGCGGCAGTACTGGCAGCGGCGCAACAGCGCCGGCGCGACCCAGCACAGCCGTCAGGACCGCCTCGGTCTCGGCTGGGGAAACAACGACCATCACACCTTCCGCAGCAGCAGGGCGGCGTTCCGCCCGCTGATCGACCTGCTGACCGCGCTGGGGTTCGCGGCGCGGGAACACTTCTACGCCGGAGCAGACGCCGGCTGGGGCGCCCTGGTCCTGGAGCACCCCAACACTGGGGGCGTCATCTTCGCCGACGCTGACCTCGCACCCGACGAAGTCGGCGTCGACCTCGTGCATGAGTCCCTGGTTGAACGTCAGACGCTGGGCACCGTCGGGCTCTGGTGCGCTCTCCACGGCGAGTCGGTCCTCAGCGCCGGCATGCACCACCTCGAGGGCCAGTTCGACTTCGACGCCCTCCGCGAGGATCTGCGCGACAAGGGCATCGCGCAGATGTCACCGTTCTCCGAATTCCCCTACCTGAAGCAGGCGTTCACCGAGGCGGAGACCTGGATAGTCGCCCCGGCACGACTGGAACCACTGGTCGCCGCAGGGGTTCTCGACGCGACCGTCGCCGAACGCTTCGCCACTGTCGGCGCACCCGGCTCGCACCTGGAGAACCTCGCTCGCCGCAACGGCTTCAAGGGGTTCAACAAGCACAACGTCTCCACGGTGATCCGGGCGACTGATGCGCGCCACTACACCCCGCAGGTCCAGGTGGTGACGCGGGCCCATGCCTGATCCGTCGGTCCGGAAGCCAATCCCGGAAGCCGGGCCACAGGCCGACCCGGAGTCTGAACAGGAGCCGTCGGCTAGTCTAGTTTCGAAGAGCCCCCAAGCGACCACTACCGACATCCACCTTCTATGAAACGGCCCATACCAGGGCGGATGGGGTTTTCGGCAAGGGCAGCGTCCTCACCCCCCCCCCGCTCGGCGACTGGTTGGCCCAATCGCACGCCGACGGCGGCCTCGGCCTCGGCCTCGGTACCGTCGGACCGAGCAGGGTGTTCCTCGTGGCTGTTGTGTCCGACCCCGTAGTCCACGGCGCGGCGGCAATAACGACTCGCAACGCGCCGGCGCGTACGCGCACGAGCTTCGGGCGTTCACCCGTCTGCTGGTAGCCGATCGCCGACGGCTCCGCTACGGCGCTCGTGGAAACGCGGGCCGTGCTTGCGGTCCCTGACATGGGCGTAGGCCATGAGCGCGAACAGGACCGTGAGCAGGACCGCGGACGAGCCGAGTGTGCCCAGGTTCAGGCCGCCCTTGGCGGCGGGTTTGGTGAGGAAGTCGCCGGCGGTGGCGCCCAGCGGCCGGGTCAGCACGAACGCGGCCCAGAACAACGCGACGTTCGGCACAACGGGAACGTACTTGAGGGCGGTCAGGGCCACGAGGGCCCCGGTGACGAGCAGGGCCCCGCCGCCGTAGCCAAGGCCGGAGCTGTCGGACAGAAAGTCGCCCATCGACGTGCCCAGCGTGTTGGAGACCAGGATCGCCGACCAGAACAGCGCCTCGCCGCGGAACGTGTCGATGTCACGGATGGCGAACGTCAGCCCGGTGTACCGCCACGCCACGAAGATGGCGATCAACAGCGCGACGAGGATCGCCGCGCCGGTCGGGTAGCCCAGTCCCAATCCCTGCGGCCCCCAGCCGAGCGCATCGGCGCCGGCGGGAAGGTACTTCGCGGTCGCGTCGCGGTTCATGAAGTCCGACATGGTCGTGCCGGCCATGCTCGTGGACAGAATGACCGTCCAGTAGAAGAAGGGGTTGTACCTGCGGGAACGCAACTGCACCAGCAACGTGACCACGAACATGCCGAACAGGGCGATCGTGGTGAGGAAGTACCCCAGCTTGAGGGTCTGGGCGAACAGGTCTCCGGCGGTCTCACCCAGGGTCGTGGCGGCGATCTTCATGATCCAGAACGCGAGGGTGACCTCGGGCAGCTTCTTCATGACGTACCGGCCGCCGTGGGTGAACTGCGCTTTGTTGGCGTCCTCGGCATGCTTCACGAGAGCTCCTTGCACCAGTCGGTCGTCGGACCCGGCAACAGCGGGCAAATTTGGGCAAATTTACGCCAAATTGGATAAGAAACGCCTGAACAGCACACACTCCCACCCTCAGGCTCGCCGGCCAAGCGGACCTGCAGCACTGGGAGACACCGCGACCCGTCGCCGACCACGCGCTCCTCGATCGGGCCGAGCCCGACCACGGCGACGACGGTCGCCCATCGCGACCTCGTCGAACAGCTCCTCGCTGCGGTGCGGATGCCGTACGGCAGCGGCCCGCCGGCGGCTAGAGCAGCGCTGCCCGCGATTGACCGAGCAAACCCACGGGTCGTGGCACTTCCACGCCTCATCAAGGAACCTGCTCGAAGCGGTCCGCCGCGGCGGCTTCGCGTCGCAGGCCGCCGCGCCCGCGACGAGTGGCTGGCGTGTACTGGTGAGGAGCGCACCGCCCGGTCCTGGACGGTGGAGCGGTGGCTGCGGTACTGGCTGTCCACCCGCACCCACCTACACCCCGCCAGCCTGCCGCACTACACCCGCGACGTCGAACAGGTCCTCATCCCCTGGCTCGGCACCCTCACCGTCGCCGACCTCGACGCGCCGCTGCTGCGTGCCAGATTCGCCGAGATCGCCAAGACCACCAACCGGCGCGGCCAACCCCAGTTCCCCCTCAGCGATGCAGCACCGCGCACCACCCTGTGCGCGGCACTCAACCTCGCCGTCCGCGAAGGGCTCATCGAAGCGAACCCGGCCAAGCACATCGAGATCCACGGCTACGGCCGCCCACCTCACCGACCGGCGGGTCGCGGCGGCCGATGCCCGGACACGGCCGAAGAAGGAGGCGGGTGGCGCAGGCCCGGGCCGGCCTGGCCGGGCTGCGGCCGAAACACCAGGACCGGCCGGTGACCGAACAGCGCATGGGCCAGACTCCGTGCGACCGTTCCTCGCGGCGATCCCTCGGCGCAGCAGTGAAAGCACCACTCGTCCAGCTCGACGACGCGGCACTCGATCGCCGCCGGCCCGCTCAATCCACTCCGCGACAGCCCGGAGGCCGAACTCCTCGAGGCGGCAGAACGTGGTCAGGTCGGGAGCCTGGAAGGTAGGGTGGAGCACATCGGGGTATTTCGGGTGGAAGGGGTAGGAATCTCCATCTTCGAAGACCTCGACCCTACCCAGCAACCGGACTCACCCACCACTACACCCTCAATTCGGGAAAGCTTGACGCAGCATGGGGCCACGTGTTGACTTGTGGCTATGGGACCGGCCTCAGCAGAAGAACAGGAACCGGTCGCCCGGTCGAATGGGGCTGACCGCCAGATTGTCGTTCCGTGGTGGTACTACGCAATAACCGGATTCATCGCAGGCGCTGCAGTCGTGGCAGCCGCTCTTCTGCCGCAACAGATCGCGGGCATCTCTCTCGTCGCTGCAGCCCTATTTGTGGGAGTGATTAGCCGTATCGCGGCGAAAGTCTCGGGAACTCGTCTGCCTATTCCGGCCAGCGCTGCCGGCGTCGGTTATCTGGTAGCCCTAGCGGTCGTGGTGATCGGGTCCTTGATCGTTGCATGGACCGTGGTGCGCCCTGACGGTCCTTCCTGGCTAGCCTGGATGCTTGCCACTGTCGTGCTTGTGGTCGCACTCAGCGGGACATGGGTGACTAAGAGGTCGCACAAATAGGTGGACGTTCATGGTCAGCGGGTGGGACGGGTGTCCCAGCGGTAGAGGGTCCATGCCTGGCGGATAGGGCTGCGTACGGTAATGATCGCGTCGGCGAGGTCGAAGTAGGCGTTGATGACGTCTTCCCTGCGTTCGTAGCAGCGTTGGAGCCGGTTGAAGGCGTTGTGCCAGGCATTGGTGCGCTCGACGTGCCAGCGTCGGGTGGCTTTGATGGGGGCTTTGACACCTTTGCGGGCGATCTCGCCGGTGAGTCCGCGTTTGGTGAGTGCGGTGCGGGTGGCGGCTGAGTCGTAGCCGGCGTCCAGGTGCCGGGCTGTACTCCGCGGCGCGACGGCACGTCTTCCCGCACCTGTCCGGGCTGCGCGTCAGGAGCGTGTCGACCACCGGAATCGCTGAGCTGACCGCCGCACGTCATACAGCCCGCGAAACAGCGCCACGCAACGCGCCAACAGCGAGCAGCACAGGCCCGGCCAGTGCCACGACGGTGCTCAGCGCACCGAAGACGTCAGGCCCGCTCTCCGCACCGGTCCCGACGATCACCGACGTGTACAGACGGCCGTCCCGCCCAGCGGCGCCGCCCGAGACACTCCCCCACGTCCACCACAAAGCGATCAGATCATAGAGGTTGACCGCGGCCGTCACGCCGAGCAGCGACGCACCAGCCCTCACCAACCAGCCGCGATCCTCCCGCCAGCCGGCAAGCGCCACCGTCGCTGTCCGGATCTACCGGGCGGGGCTGACGGTGGCGGTGAACTGGCCGGTGAACCCGGTGGCCGGCCGGTCCGGGTCTACGGGTTGCAGGTCGATGAGGAGGTCTTTGCCGCCGGCGCTCTGGTAGACGAGGTCGTCGGCGTTGGGCAGCCGCTGCAGGGTGGTGTGCTGGTTGTAGGGCGGCAGTTGTCCGACGGTTTCGTTGTGTTCCTCGGGCAGGTAGAGCTGGCTGGTGTATATCTCCCGTCCGCCAGCGTGGATCTTGAGATGAATGTGCACGCTGCGGGTGAAGTACCAGCCCGGATAGATGGTGTCGAAGGTTGCGGTGCCGTCGGCGTCGGTGTGCTGCAGGCCGCGCAGGAAACGCGAGTCGTCGGTCGGCGGGACATGAAAGTCGGAGGAATCGTCGTCCATCTGCGGGAGGGTGTCCGGGTTGTGGGCCAGGTGTCCGGAGTAGTAGCCGAGGGCGTCGCAGTGCCACACGTCGACGACGGCGCCGCTGAGGGGCACGCCGCCGGTGTCGCGTACCAGAATGCTCAGTTGTAGCGGGATGCCGGGGCGGCCGTCGGCGATGTCGCGGCGGAACAGGGCGTCGTGGCCGTGAATGTAGTACGGCCCCTCGGTGGTCTGCGGCGAGTCGCCGTCGGACTGCTTGCCGGCGCCGGCGAGCAGGTCGGTGGACGCACCGAACTGCGCCATGATCGCCTGGAGCGCGGCGACCTGGGCGTCGGCGGTGATGAAGTCGGTCATGCGGAAGACCTTTCGATGGTCGCAGGTGGGTGTGTGGTCAGCCGGCGATGATGTGCTCGGGCTTGTCACGTTGGGTGTGCAGTGCCCAGTAGACCTGGGCGATGTCGTCGGGGTCGGCGTGCGGGATGCCCGGGGCCGGTGGGGTCGCGCCGATGAAGAGGTTGATGGCGACGGTGCCGGCGTAGATTCCCTTGTCTGCGAGGGTGTTGTGCAGGTTGTGGGCCCAGTTGCGTAGGGCGGCCTGCGCAGCGTTGACGGTGGCCAGCACCGGGTACGGGCTGATCGCGCCACCACCGGTGGTGAACAGCAGCGTGCCGGCGCCGGCGGCAAGCATGCCGGGCAGCACGGTCTGGGTGGCGGTGACGGCGCCGTAGAGGAGTTGATCGATCTCCGGGCGCAGGTTGTCGACGGTGACCTCGTGCGGGAAGACCTGGTTGAAGCCCGCGTAGGGGGAGAACTCCAGGACGTCGATCCCGCCGAAGTGCGTGGCGGCCCGCTCGAGTGCCCCGGCCAGGGCCGCCTGGTCGGCGGTGTCGGCGGGGAAGCCCCCAGCGGTGATGCCTGCGGTGGCGAGTTCGGCGACCAGCGCGTCGAGCTTGTCCTTGCTGCGCGAGACGAGGGCGACCTGGAAGCCGTGACCGCCGAAGACCTTGGCGAGCGACAGTCCGAGACCGGGGCCGGCACCGACGATGGCGATGGTGGGCATGGGCGAAAACCCCTTTCGGGCATGGTGAGGAAACGCCTGACACCTGCTGTCAGATCGCGAAAAGAAGCACGTGTGGAGCCGGTGGCTACCGGTCGACGGCGCGGTTCAGAGGGCCGTCCGGGTCGGCTGCCTTGAGCAGGCGCTCGGCGATGACACCGAGCTGTCGCTGCTGAGATTTGGTGAGCGGGTCGAAGATGGTCCGCTGAACCTCGGCGACGTGCGCTGGGGCGGCAGCGGCGACCTTGTCCCAACCCTCGTCGGTGAGGGTGGCGAGGGTGTAGCGGCCGTCGGCCGGATCGGGCTTGCGGCGCACCCAGCCCTGGCGTTCCAGGCGGGTGACGACGTTGCCGAGTCGGGCCAGGGTGCTGGCGGTGTAGCCGGCCAGCACGCTCATCCGGTAGGTGCGATCAGGTGCCATGGACAGCGAGGACAGCACCATGTACTCGAACTGGCTGATGCCGGCGTCGCGCTGCATCTGCGTATCCAGCGTCGCGGGCAGCCTGATCAGCGCGTAGGCGAACAGGTACCAGATCCGCTGCTGCTCCTCGTCGAGCCAGCGGGGTGCCTCGGTGTCGTCCATGCCCCCAGCATAGCTACAAGCTTGTAGCCATTCCAGAGAGTTTTGACTTGTAGCTTGTAGCGAAAAGCTGCTAGCTTAACTACAAGCTTTTAGTCATAGACGGGGAGTTCGATAGACGATGCACGTCGCTATGTGGGTTGTCGCGGTCGTGCTGGCCGTCGTGCTCCTGGCCACCGGCACCATGAAGCTGGCCCGGACGAACGAACAGTTGGCGGCCTCCGGCCTGGGCTGGACCGCGGACGTCAGCACCGTGACGGTGAAGCTCATCGGTGCCGCCGAGGTCCTGGTCGCGATCGGACTGACCCTGCCCGCGGTGCTCGGCGTCGCCGAGATCCTGGTGCCTCTCGCGGCACTCGGACTGTATTGCTGATGGCGGGTGCGGCGATCACCCACGCCCGTCGCGGCGAACCGCAGATGATCGCCGCCAACGCGATCCTGCTGGTGCTGGCGGCCGTGCTCGCCTGGGCCGGTTCGGCCCCCTACCGCCTCTGACCATCCCCGCGAATCATCGCGGGCCTTCCCCGCGCACCCAGGTTAAGGACCACATCATGCAGAACATCATCGTCAGCGGCGGCAACAGTGGCATCGGGCTCGAGTCCGCCCGCGGCCTCCTGCAGCACGGCCACCACGTCGTCATCCTCGGCCGTGACCCGCGTAAGGGCGAGTCCGCCCTGGCCTCCTTCGGCGCGACGCGCGAACGGGCCTCGTTCGTGCAGGCGGACCTGTCCACCCACGACGGCGTCCGCCAGGCCGCCCGAGAACTCCTGACCGCGCACGAACGCTACGACGCGATCCTGCACACCACCGGTGTCATGACGTTTGAGGATCTGCGCACCGCCGACGGCCTACACCCGTTTTTCACGGTCAACTACCTCAGCCGTTACCACCTCACCCAGCTCCTGTTGCCCGCCCTGCGTTACGCCGAACACCCGCGCGTGGTCATGATGAGCGCTCATGTACCCCTGACGACCCGGATCGACATGGCCGACTTCCCGCAGTACACCCCGTTCAGCTTCACCCGGATGCGCAAGCCGATCCAGATCGCGAACCATCACTACGCAGCTCACCTCGCCGCCACCGAACCCGGCCTGCTTGCCGGCGTTGTCAACGCCGGCACCGCCCGGACCGACATTTTCCGCATGCAGCCGCGCTGGATGCGCACCACCGCCGCCGTCCTCGGACCGCTGTTTTTCGACTCCATCGACAAGGCCGCCCACAACGCCATCAACGCCACCGGTCGCCAGGACTGGCCCACGAGCTCCTACTGGCGAAAGACCGGAGACTTCAGCCACCCGACACCGATCAGCCTCGACGCAAGCCAGACCAGCACCGTCATCGCCGCCTCCCGCGACCTGACCAGCGCCTGACCCTTCGGACCGAGGACCACCGATTCCGCAGCCCCCGCCGGCTACCCGCTCACCATCCCTGCCGGCTCGCTCCTCGCGCTGGTCCTCGCCACCGGCGAACCCGACCCAGCCCGATTCCCCGATCCCGACCGCACCGACAACGCCCACCTCGGCTTCGGCAGCGGCTTCCACGCCAACTTCGGCGCCCCACTGGCCCGCGTCGAGGCGCAGGTGGCACTGCCCGCGCTCGCCCGCCGACTGGTCAATCCCCGGCTGGTGGCCGATCCGCCGCCATACCGACCCCGCCCGGAACTCCGCGGCCCCCGCCACCTCCCGATCGAGTTCGACACCATCGCCCCGGCGGCTGAGACGGCGCCCCGCGGACACGCCATGCGGCCGGCACACGGATAGAACCCGCGGTACCGGCCGTCGGTGCTCGGACCAGACCACCCCGACACCCTCATCACCCGCCGCAACCGCTTTACTGCCAGTGCGTTGGTAAGCGGGATTGAAGCGCCTGGTCCACGGGGTGTGTGATCAGGCGGGGACGGCCGGTGCCGTGACCGGGGTGTCCGACACCCGGTCACGGCCGGCCCGTGTCCGCCGCAGCGGTCCTGACAGATGCCATCGGCGGCCGCCGTGGCTCAGGTGCGGGTGGCGTAGGCGTTCACGGCGCCGACCACGTCGACCGTGACCCGTTCGCCAGCGATGTACGCCACCGTGGCGTCGGCGCGGGCGTCGAGCAGGGTGCCGTCGGGCAGTTCCACGGTGAGGACGGTGTCAGCGCCGAGGAATCCGCTGGCGCGGACGACGGCGTTGCCACCGGCGGCAGGTGTCACGCGGAGCTGTTCGGGCCGGACGAACACGGTGGCGTCGCCGTCCGGGCACGGCTGCGCGACACGGAGCGTGCCGAGCGTGCACGACGCCGCGCCGGCGTCGACCTTCCCCGGCAACGTGGTGCCGGGGCCGAGCAGCCGTGCGGTGTCGAGGTCGACCGGGGTGGCGTAGATCTCGCGGGCGGGTGCGACCTGCGTGAACCTGCCGTGGGTCAGCACGGCGACCTCGTCGGACATCGACAGCGCCTCCGCCTGGTCGTGGGTGACCAGCAGCGTGGTCACCCGTTCGGCGCGCAGGGCGTCGGCGACGGCGGTGCGCGTGGCCGACCGCAGGGCGGTGTCCAGCGACGAGAACGGCTCGTCGAGGAGTACGAGCGCCGGGCGGCGGGCCAGTGCCCGGGCGAGCGCGACCCGCTGCTGCTGCCCGCCGGACAGCTCGTGCGGAT